>JAWOJI010000055.1:0-4771 GCA_046481735.1 Desulfatiglandales bacterium
GGGCCGAAATGGATGACGGCTTTGACTTTGCCCCTGTCCATGAGTTCGTTGATATCCGCTGGGTTCCGGACAGTTGCCGCGACTCTGAAATATCCGGACGAAGAAAAGGCAAAGGCCAAATCCCGTGAGATGCTCGAATGATCTTCATCATAGATCGCGATGGGAATGTTTCTCAGGTCGAGGTTGGCCGCGTATCCGAAGGCTACCAGTTGAATCAGAGGAGGAAGAATGATGAGGAATCTCAGCCGGGGATCACGAAGGGCATGCAGCACCTCTTTCCAAAAAAGCACCTTCACCCTGAGCAACAGGAGGCGCATTACATGATCCTCATGCTGAATTTTCTGTGGGCCAGGTTGAAAATCACCACCGCGTAGATGACCAGAGCAAGAACCTGGGGCCACAGGACCGAAAAGCCGACGCCTTGGAGGAAAAGGCCCTTGAGTATTTCCACGAAATAGCGCGCAGGGACGATGAAGGTAATGACCTGGAGTGGCACAGGCATATTCTCAATGGGGTAAATGAACCCGGAAAGAAGAAAGGACGGCAGAAAGGCGCTCAAGACCGCAATCTGGCTCGCCTGGAGCTGGCTTCTTGAAATCACGGAGACAAAAAGACCCCACGAGAGTGTCCCTGTCAGGAAGACAAGAGAAATCAGCACGAGGTGGATGTAGCTTCCCCTGAAGGGGACATCGAAAATGAGGACGCCCGCACCAACCACGAGGGCAAGGTCCACCAGGCCCACCACCACGTAGGGGAGCAGTTTGCCCAAGAGGAGTTCCATGCTGCTGATCGGTGTGGAAATGAGCTGTTCCAGGGTGCCCGTTTCTTTTTCCCTGGAAACGCTGAGGGCCGTCATGAGAGCGCAGATGGCCATCATGATGACTCCCGTGAGTCCGGGGATTATGAAATTCCTGCTCTTGAGTTCGGGGTTGAACCAAACCCTGGTTCTCCCTTCCAAGGGCATATCCACCATTTTGAGACCTGCCCTTTGCAGGCGCTTTTCTTGGATGCCCACATCAAATCCTGCAATGACGGCTTTCAGATACCCCAGGGCAAGGGTGGCCGAATTGGAATCGGACCCGTCAAAGACAACCTGGACGGCGACCGCTTTCCCCTTTTTGACGCTGGATGCGAAGTCCCCGGGAATGACCAGAGCCATCAAAGCATCGCCTCGGGCCAGGGCTTCATCAATTTCCCTGTCCGTTCTCATGTGCCGGATAAGGCTGAAATAGCGCGAATCCGTGAGGCGGTGAACAAGGTCCCGGGACACAGGGGTTCCATCCCGGTCAAGGACAACCGTGGGAATGCGGTCCACGTCAAGGCTCAGGGCGTAGCCGAAAAGAAAGATCATGAGCAGGGGGATGAACAGGGCCCCCATGAGGCTCCGGATGTCGCGGCTCATCTGGATGAATTCCTTCCTGGCAAGGGCCCTGATCCTGCGTATGCTCATTCAGATCCTCTCCTGCCCACGAGGGCCACAAAGACATCCTCCAGGGTCGGTTCAATAGGTCGTATCCGCTCAATGGGGAGGCCGGCCGATGCCAGGAATGCCGAGAGATCACCGTGGGTGTCCACGCCGTCCTTTAGCCTTACATGAAGAGCCCGGCCGAATACGGCCGCATCCAGAACCTCATTCGCTTCCGAAAGGGCCTCCAGGGCGGTAAGGGCGTTTGGGCCGGTCACTTCAAAGATCCTGCCGCTCAAGTGGCGTTTTTTCAGTTCCTCCGGAGACCCCAGGGCAATGAGTCTTCCCTGGTCGATAAGACCGATGCGGTTGCAGTACTCCGCCTCTTCCATGTAGTGGGTGGTAACAAAGACCGTAACTCCCCCGTCGGCAAGGGAGTAGATCAAGTCCCAGAAAGTGCGTCTGGTTCCCGGATCCACGCCGGATGTGGGTTCGTCCAGAAAAAGGATCGGCGGGTTGTGCAGAAGAGCGCACCCAAGGGCGAGGCGCTGCTTGAGCCCCGTGGGCAGTTCTCCTGCAAGAGAGGAGCGCCGTTCCCTGAGGCTGATGAGATCCAGTACCTCCTCGATGCGCTCCCTGCATCGGGATGACTTGAGCCCGTAAATGCCGCCGAAAAACCGCATGTTCTCTTCCACGCGCAATTCGTCGTAGAGGGAAAAGCGCTGAGACATGTAACCCAGGTTTGCCTTGATTCTTTCGGCCTGGCGGACGATGTTCAGACCGTTGACCCGCCCTTCCCCGGAAGTGGGACGGAGAAGTCCACAGAGCATGCGGATCGTTGTGGACTTTCCTGCGCCGTTCGGCCCGAGAAAACCGAATATCTCGCCGTGGTTGACCTCAAGGGAGACCCGGTCAACTGCGGTAAAATTGCCGAAACGCTTGACCACCTCATTGAGAGAAACCGCGACTGTCATGCCGCCGTGCCTCTTTCCTCGAGAAGGGACAGGTACACGTCCTCAAGACTCGGCTGGATCGGTTCGATGACCACGTCTATCAGGCCCTCTGAGGCAAGGCTTGCCTTGAGCGCAGGAATATGTTCCGGATCCCTGAGAAAAAAATGAATTCCCGACCCGAACACATACGGGTTTTGCACTTCATCCTGCGTTTTGAGGCGCCCAAGGGCCTTCCTGCGATCGCTCGATGTCAGGTTAAAGAGGGGAGCCTTGAGAAGTTTTCTCATCTCCAGAGGTTCCATAACCATTCGGGCTTTTCCCTTGTCCAGAAAAGCCACCCGGTGGCAACGATCCGCCTCGTCCAGATAGGTGGAGGCAACCACCATGGTCACCTTCTCGCGGCTGAGTTCATAAAGGATTTTCCAGAAGTCGCGTCGCGAAACAGGATCGACGCCATTGGTAGGTTCATCCAGGAACAGCACCTTGGGCGTGTGGATGAGAGAACAGCTGAGCCCGACCTTCTGCTTCATCCCCCCTGAAAGATCCCGAAACAGGCGGCCCGTAAAGGGGGCGAGGCCGGAGAATTCCAAGAGACGGTCCATTCGTTGCTGATAACGGTCTCTCGGGACCTCATAGAGATCTGCATAGAAGGCGATGTTCTCCTGAACGGTAAGATCCTCATACAGCCTGGCAGGCTGCGCCATGTAGCCCACCTGATTCTTGATCGCCTCGGGTTCCCTTGCCACATCCTTCCCCAAGACCATGGCCTTACCGCCTGTTGGGCTCATGAGCCCGCACAGAATGCGAAGACAGGTGGTTTTGCCGGCCCCGTCGGGTCCCACCAAACCGAAGATCTCTCCGGCTTCAACCGAAAAAGTCAAGCCATTCAGGGCAGTGACAGAGCCGAAGGATTTGAACAGCTTGTCCGTTTCCACTAGGACCATCTTGCCCTCAGTCCGGCACTCCGGCGCCAATCAGTTGAACACCACATCCACGGGCATCCCGGCCTTCAATTCCTGGCCGGGGTTTTTCAGGGTCACCTTAATCCGGTACACCAGCTTGACCCTCTCCTCTTTGGTCTGCACATTCCTGGGCGTAAACTCCGCTTCCTGAGAAACAAAGGTGACAACGCCGGGATACCTTTTGCCCGGGAAGGTATCTGAGATCACCTGGGCGCTCTGACCGAGGTAGATTTTCCCAAGCTGAGTCTGAGGCACATAGGTTTTCACCCAGACCTCGTCGAGTTGGGCCACCGTCAAAATCGGGGTCCCTGGTTGCACATACTCCTTTTCCTCCACGTTCTTCACCGTGACAAATCCGTCAAAGGGCGCGTAGAGCCGTGACTTTTGCAGATCATCCCGGGTGATCGAGAGCTGAGCGGCGGCTTGCGCGGCCTGCGCTTTCAGAGCTTCGAGATCGAGTTTCATTCTTTCCACTTCGCGAGCCGAGGCCTCGGCGGCGGCGAGGATCGCATCTGAGCCGATCAACTCGGCCTTCCCTTCTCGGATACGCTCCTCCCGCGGTCCCGCCTTGACCAGTTTGTAGCGTTCCTCGGCAGCCTCGTAAACCGCCTTTGCCGCAAGGGCATTCGCTTCGGCCGCATCGTACTGACTGGCCGATATGATGCGCGCATCATAGAGATCCTTCATGCGCTCATGGTCTCGCCGCCGGTTTTCCCATTCGACCTTGGCTCTGTCGCGGGCGGCGGCAGCCTCTGCGACTTCCTGTTCTCTTGAACCGGCTTTCAGGCTGTCGTACCGGGCAGTTGCAGCAGACTTTCCGGCTCTAGCCCTGATGATTTCAGCCTCGAGAATTTCTTCCTTGAGCATGATCGCCAAGGCCAGGGAAGCCTCGCGGGCCTCCAGCTCCCGCACGAGGGCTTCAGACTGGTCCAGTCTGGCTTTCAAGGTTTCCTGCTCGAGTTCTGCCAGGTCATCCCCTCGCAGAACCCACGCGCCTTCTTCAACATAAAGCCGGGACACATGTCCGGGGAGCCGAAAGCTCATGTCCACCTCTGTCACTTCAATATGTCCGGACGTTCTGATTTCCAGGGTGTCGAGGCCGGGTGAACGGAGGAAAACATAAGAGATCGCAGCCGCAATAAGCAGGAGGAGAAGAGGCAGAGTTCTTTTCCCTTTCATGGCTGACTCCTTTTCACTCCCTCCGTGACAGGTGTTCTGCAGGATGGAAGCGCATCCTTCACCACGATGCGCTGACTTCTCAGATACGCCACATCGCCCGGGATGTCAAACGTAACGGCGCCCCGATGATGCCTGCCAAGGCAGATTTCGTGAACCGTGATATTGACAACTTTGCTTTAATAAAATACAATGTTAAATAATTATCATTAACCAACATGGTTTAGATGCCCTCTCACTGCAGCCTGAATCTTGATAGGGGGTGGATGCCCCAA
>JAWOJI010000100.1:0-8165 GCA_046481735.1 Desulfatiglandales bacterium
GGGAGAGATGCCTCCCTCGAGGATCTCGTCCCATCCGATCAGTTTTTTCCCTTTTTTCTTCAGGATTTTTTCCACGCGCGCCATGAAGTATCCCTGCAGATCTTCAACATGACGGATGTTCAATTTTTTCATCAGCGTACGGCATCCCTCATCCTGCTTCCAGTATCCTTTGTAGCATTCATCGCCGCCGACGTGAATGTACGGATTGGGAAACAATGCGGCTACTTCGGTGAGAACCTTATCGATAAAATCGTACACTTTTTCGTCCGACGGATTAAGCGTATTGTCGACATTCATCTTGAAAGTGCCGTTGCCGTACCATTCCGCGATCAAGGAGATGTGCGACGCCGGACTGTTCCGGAAGGACCTCTACTATCGGCTGAACGTGTTCCCGATTGAAATATCCCCTCTGAGAGACAGAAGGGAGGATATCCCTCATTTTGTCGAGGTGTTTTTGAAGAGGATGAACAAGTTTAACACCAAGGAGATTCACCACATCCATCCGTCGGTCTTGGAAAGCTTCCAGCGCTATGGCTGGCCTGGGAATATTCGGGAACTGGAAAACCTGATCGAAAGGGCCTACATTCTTGAAACAACTTCGGTATTGAGACCGGATAGCTTCCCTAGTGAACTTTTTGAGTCGGCCGGAATTTCACCCAACGAGGCACTCAACCGTTCTCTGAGTCTTGCGGAAGCGAGAAGGGAAGGGCTGGAAAGCATTGAGCGGAGCTACATTCGGGGGCAACTTCTGAGAAATAAAGGGAAAATCAAGGACACGGCAAAGGCCTCGGGGATTACGACAAGGCAACTCCACAAACTTATGAAGAAACACAACATTCGTAAAGAAGATTTCAAGAGTGCCGCATGACGGGGCGAATCTCACAGGATGCCAGAACTTCGAGTTCCGATCCAATCGGGATCGGAACCATCGCTTCCATTCTGATTTTATAATTTATTTTCAACTAGTTAAACCTTTTTTACCCATTCTCTTTCCCCCCACGCCTGGTCTTTCCAGGAAGTATCGGAACCCGCCGTTCTATAGCCAATTCCAATCGAGGTAAAAAGTATCAAGATTTCAAAGGAATAAGTGTTTGGCATGGAGCATGCTTCATTCGCAGGTCAACATGAATGGGAGCAGTCCGGCAACAATGCTGAGGCAACCTCTGAACGGTGTTTCAATGGATCGGAAAAACACTGCCAAAGGAGCAGGGTGTGGACCGAAGGTGAAGCAAGAAAGAGCCAAGATGGTTGTCATTAGAGGGGTAGTCATCCCTATGGATTGGGATGATCAAGGAAATGTGGTGCAAATCGCCATATCTTCCCACGATGAAATGGAATACATGGTGGAAAAGAAAGGCAAAGGGGATGAGTTGCTTGCCTTCATCCGGAAGGAAGTGGAAGTGGGAGGCGAGATAAAAGAAAAGGATGATAGGAGAATAATCAGGATCAAACGATACCGGGTCATGTAATAAAAATGACGTGGCGACCTTCTTTTTTACCCTTGCATCAAAACCCTTTGTTCACTATAATTTGCGATAAAATATAGGAAATTATGTTTATCGAAGGCTTCGAGTTTTGGCATAGAGGGCGATCCTGATTATCAAGAACGAGTTATAAGCAAGAGAGTGAGTTTTTTGGGTTTGATTTCACACCACCGGGGGGTGAAGATGAAGAAGGACATGTTAAGCACGGAGGATTTTGAGCCTCCGAGTCCGGCTTACGGGCTCGGAGGCATAGATCCTGGGTCGATTTCTGACCCATGGCTGCAAAAAGAGAACTCAAAAATCATACCCATCCAAAAGGTCCCGCACCTTCCGAGGTTCCGGTGCAGTTCCAGAAGCTCGGCTTTTCGTAAACGCTTTTTCCCCGATGCTACTCCCGCGGATTGGAACGATTGGCATTGGCAGCTCAGACATCGCATCAGGGATGTTCATGGGCTCTCCAAAGTGATTCTGCTATCGGAAGATGAGCAAAGAGCCATGACTTCCATTGCCGGGCAATTGCCCCTGGCGATCACGCCCTACTATGCAGGTCTGCTGGATCGACACAACCCCTTTCAGCCGATTCGCAGGTGCGTCGTCCCGGTGACCGGTGAATACCTTCATGCGGCGGGCGAGGCTGCGGATCCTCTTGGAGAAGATCATGACAGCCCTGTTCCGGGCTTGGTCCATCGTTACCCTGACAGGGTTCTTTTCCTGATCACCGATTTCTGCTCGACCTACTGCCGGTATTGCACCCGTTCGCGCATGGTCGGGCATGGAAACGGCTTTCCAGCAAGCATGGCCCGCTGGGAGCAGGCTCTCGCATACGTTGCCGGAAACCCTGCGGTCCGCGACGTCCTCCTTTCCGGTGGCGATCCCTTGACTTTGCCGGACGAATCGCTGCAGTGGCTGCTTTCCCGGCTGCGCCGGATCAAACACGTGGAATTCGTGAGGATTGGAACAAAGGCGCCGGTTGTTCTGCCTCAGCGGATTACACCGAGCCTGACCAGGATGCTGAAAAAGTACCATCCTTTGTGGATGAGCATCCACTTCACCCATCCTGAGGAACTGACACCGGAGGTGAGTCAGGCGTGCGAGAGACTGGCCGATGCGGGCATCCCTTTGGGCAGCCAGACTGTGCTCCTGGCGGGAATCAATGATCGTGTGGAAACCATGAAAGCTCTCGTTCATGGGCTTCTCAAGATGAGAGTGAAGCCCTACTATCTCTATCAGTGCGATCCGATACTGGGATCGGCCCATTTCCGCACACCTGTGGAAAAGGGGGTGGAAATCATTCGCGGATTGAGAGGGCACACAACGGGGTACGCTGTCCCAACCTATGTGATCGACGCGCCCGGAGGGGGAGGAAAAATCCCCTTGCTTCCCGACTATGTGGCGGGCCGGGATGGTGAGGATCTCTTGCTGAGGAACTATGAAGGAAGAACGTACCGGTATCCGGACCGGGCAGAAATCAACTGTCCAGTGAGTTCGACAGGGGCTCAGGCCCTGCAAGAGGCTTTTTGATGCAGGTCGGGATCAGCTTTGATCTCCAAGCGGATTATGTGGCCCGGGGAATGAGCGAGGAGGATGCGGCTGAATTCGATCGCCCCGACACCATCGAGGCGATCGATGAGACCCTGCGAAGCCTGGGATTTCAAACGGAGCGCATCGGAAACATCCGGGATCTTGCGAGGCGACTCGTTGCCGGCAGTCGCTGGGACATGGTTTTCAACATTGCGGAAGGGGTCAAGGGCTTCGGCCGGGAAGCCCAGGTTCCTGCCCTGCTGGATGCCTACGATATCCCTTACACCTTTTCCGACCCCTTGGTTCTTTCCCTTACCCTTCACAAAGGCATGACCAAGCACGTGATCCGGGATCTGGGCATTCCCACACCCGCTTTTCGAGTTATCGAAACCGTAGAGGACATCCGGCTTGCCGACATTCCGTTCCCGCTTTTTGCAAAGCCTGTGGCGGAAGGCACGGGCAAGGGAATCGACGCGTCCTCCATGATTCGGAACGCGTTCGATCTGCCGACCGTGTGCCGCAGCCTGCTGGAGGACTTCCAACAGCCCGTGCTTCTCGAGAGGTTCATGCCGGGAAGGGAATTCACGGTGGGTATCACGGGAACAGGGAGATCCTCTGTGGCGATCGGTGTCGTCGAAGTCATCCTGAAGACGGGTGCGGAACCCTCCGCCTATTCCTATCACAACAAGAAGCAGTTCGAAGAGCTTGTGGAGTACCGTCTGGTCGGCGACGGAACGGCGCTGGAGGCTTCCGAGGTGGCCCTTGCCGCCTGGCGCGGCCTCGGGTGCAGGGACGGCGGTCGCATTGATCTGCGGGCCGACGAAAATGGCACGCCGAATTTCCTCGAAGTCAATCCTCTTGCGGGCCTGAACCCGGAGATTTCGGATCTCCCCATTCTCAGCAACCTTGCAGGTTTGAGCTACCGGGATCTCATATCGCGGATCATGGATTCGGCGCTCACGCGAATACAGAAAAGGGCGCCTCTTGTAACACGCTAGATTTTGAAATACTTTGCAGCTAGCCCTCTCAAAAGGCTACCGTGTCACGAGGCGTGGAAATGCATGGAAACCGGGAGGTTGGAAGACCCTCAGAAAGGAAAAGCGCTGATCATCTACGACCGGGGCGCCGCACATGAAGGAACCCCGGATCAAAGGGACAGTCTGGTCCAGGCCTGTGCAGTGGCGCAAGCGCTCACGGAAATCGGTTGGAAACCTGTTGAGGTTCCCTTCTCCTTAGACGTGACCGGTTTCAAGAAAACCGTCCAAAACATGGGGCCGGCTTTTGTTTTCAACCTTGTGGAATCCGTGGACGGTCATGGACGGCTCATTTATCTTGCCCCGGCTATCCTGGACGTGATGGGGATTCCTTACACAGGCTCAAAGACAGATTCCCTCTACACCTCCTCGAACAAGAAAACGGCGAAAAAATGGCTTGAAGGCGCCGGCATTGACACGCCTCGAAGTTTTTCCGAGGCAGATCTGAGCGGTGAGCCTTTTCCGCTTCAGGGAAATTTCATCATCAAATCAACCTGGGAGCACGCATCCATCGGACTCGGAGAGGATTCGGTGGTTTTGGTGGAGGATTCCCGTCAACTTCTGATAGCGTTGGAACAGCGCCGAGAAGAGGTTGGCGGGGAGGGCTTTGCGGAGTCCTATATTGAAGGCAGGGAATTCAACCTTTCCCTGCTCGCTTCGGCGGGAGGTCCTCAAGTGCTTCCCCCCGCAGAGATGCGCTTTGACGACTACCCGCCAGGAAGATTGAAAATGGTGGACTACAGCGCCAAATGGAATGAAGATAGCTTCGAGTGGCGGCACACACGGCGAAGCTTTGATTTCGAGCAGTGCGATCACCCCTTGCTGGAGCGGCTCAGGGAACTGGCAAGGCGATGCTGGCGCCTTTTCGAGTTGCGAGGCTATGCCAGGGTGGACTTCAGGGTGGACAGGGACAACCGGCCTTGGGTCCTGGAAGTGAATGCCAACCCGTGTATTTCGCCGGATGCGGGGTTCATTGCAGCGGCTGCTCAGGCGGGGATCTCCTATCACAGGGTGGTTGAGAGAATCCTGGAAGATTCGGGGATCCGACACGAAAAGGCCACGACGGGGCATTGGGGTCTTTAAAACAGCAACATCTCTTAAGTAGGCATTCCAAGTTCGCCGGAAGCACTGTGAGCTATGTTTCGGATTCGCCGCATTTACGATAACCTCTTGCCTTTGGATCGCAAGGCCATTGCCCAGGTTCAGGACATCCTGAGAACACAGTTTCCCCTGCTCTCCAGGGAGAAGATCGCCAAGCTTCCCGATCAACTGACCAATCCCTTCAAGTACCGGTTCCGGTCCATCCTCTTTGTTGCTGAAGGCATCAGAGGGAGGGTCAAGGGCTTTGCCCTGGTGCACCATGTCCCGGATTTGCGCTTCTGTTACCTGGATTTCATCTCGGCTGCGACCTACCGGACCGGCGGAGGGATAGGGGGCGCCCTTTACCAGCGGGTGAGAGAAGAGGCGCAATCCTTACACTCAGTCGGCTTGTTCTTCGAAAGTCTGCCCGATGACCCGGGGCTGTGCAAGGATCCGAATATCCTCAAGCAGAATGCCCAGCGCCTTCGGTTCTATGAAAGATTCGGCGCCAGGCCGATTGCCAACACCGCCTATGAAACGCCCGTCAAGCCTGGCGAAGACTGTCCACCGTACCTGATTTTCGACAACCTGGGCAAAACCCTGAACCTGGATCGAGATCATACGAGAAAAATCGTTCGCGCCATTCTCGAGACGCACTATGCGACCCTTTGCTCACCCGCCTATATCGAGACCGTTGTCAAATCATTCCGTGACCATCCGGTACGCCTCAGGGAGCCGAGATACGAAAGAGGAGAGCGCACCACCGAAGTGAGGCCTATCGCATCGCTTGAGAAGCGCATCGCACTAGTGGTGAGCGATGTCCATGCCGTCCACAACGTCCACGAGCAGGGCTATGTGGAGTCTCCTGTGAGAGTTGGCGCGATTTTGAAGGAACTGGAGCCGACCAGGCTTTTTGAGAGAGTGAGCATCCAGCATTTCTCAGACAGGCATATCAAGGAAGTCCACAACCATCGGTTTGTGGACTACCTGAAGAAAGTCTGCGCCAATGTGGAACCCGGCGAGTCGGTTTATCCTTATGTCTTTCCCATCCGCAACAAGACACGACCGCCCAAGGAGCTGCCTATTCGAGCCGGTTACTATTGCATCGACACCTTTACCCCTCTAAATGAAAACGCATATTCTGCCGCTACGCGGGCCGTGGATTGCGCGCTAAGCGCGGCACGAAAGATCCTTGAAGGGTACCGTCTCGCCTACGCCCTGCTTCGCCCTCCGGGACACCATGCGGAGGCCGAAGCTTTCGGGGGCTTCTGCTACTTCAATTCGGCCGCGATTGCCGCTCATTACCTGAGCGCTTTTGGGAGAGTCGCCGTTCTCGACATCGACTACCATCACGGAAACGGAACGCAGGACGTGTTCAGCCGCAGATCGGATGTGCTGACCCTTTCCATTCACGGCCATCCCCACTTCGCCTACCCGTACTTCAGCGGGTTTGAAGATGAAAGAGGGGAGGGGCCGGGACTGGGCTTCAACGTGAACTATCCTCTGCCCGAGCAACTCACGGGGGAACAGTACCGCAAAGCCCTTGCAAAGGCTCTCCGGCGGATTGCTCGATACAAAGCAAGCGTTCTTATCGTCGCCCTGGGCCTGGATACGGCGAAAGGCGACCCGACGGGAACGTGGAGCCTTCTTCCCAAGGACTTCAGGTTTAATGGAAGAATGATCGGCTCTCTCTCGCTACCGACCCTAGTGATTCAGGAAGGGGGATACAGAATCCGCACTTTGGGGACCAATGCCCGCTATTTCTTTCTCGGTCTCTGGGAGGGCGTACACCGGTTTTCCGACCCCTTCAGGAAGGGCGGCCTCAATAACCACAAGCAGGGAAGCGAAAAACGTGGAAACCTTGAACGCTCAAGAAATCCATTACCGGGATAGTCCACTTCCGTCTGACAAGGAAGATGTCTGCAGCCTTGTCGGATCCTCCGGGTTTTTCTCCCCCCAGGAGATCGAAGTGGCTGTCGAACTGGTCAGGGAAAGGGAGTCCAAAGGCATCTCAAGCGGCTATCACTTCCTCTTTGCTGAAAAGGAAAATAAATTGGCGGGATATACCTGCTATGGCCCCATTCCCTGTACGGTGGAGAGTTTTGACCTTTACTGGATTGCAGTTTCGGAACCCTTAAGGAGGTTGGGTTTGGGAAGGGTGCTGCTGCAAAAAACCGAGGAAGAGATCCGGGCTCTCGGCGGGAAACGGGTATACGTGGAAACCTCTTCACGAGCCCAATACGAACCCAGCCGTGCTTTTTACCGGCGCTGCGGATACAGCGAGGCGGCCCTTCTGGAGCATTTCTACGCTCCTGAAGATCACAAGGTCATCTTCATCAAGGTGCTTTAACTGCTCGCAAGAAGCCCATCCGCCGCTTCGAGGCAGATAAGAGGGAGGTTCACGGCTCAAGGCTCACGGCGCACGGGTCAGACTGATTTGTCCCTAAACCTACTTTGGGGCTTCAGCGATCAGGAATGCCGGCATTTCAGGAACGGCTTCGCCGGACCACGTGTTCAAGAGGCAGGAAAAGAAGAAAAAATATTCCGGCAACCAGGATGATCGAGGCCCCCGACGTCAAGTTGAAGGCATAGGAGAGCCAAAGTCCGATTACGGTGAAAAAGGCACTGAGAACTACCGAGGCCACCATCATTTTCAGCAGCGATTTCGTGTGCTTTTCGGCGATGAACGGGGGGATGGTCAAGAGAGCGATCACGAGGATAAGTCCCACGACCTGTATGACCAACACAATCGTGATCGCCAACATGCATATCATGGCAAAATATAGCGCCTGCACGGGAACTCCCCGGATCCGAGCGAACTCTTCGTCGTAGGAAAGGGCGAGCAGATCTTTGTAGAAGAATGCAACAAGGCCGGCTATCATGACAGCCGCGAAGAGCATCATCCACAAATCAGAGGCTGGAACCGTGAGAATGCTGCCGAAGAGGTAGCTCATGGGATCCAGGTCGAAGAGGCCGTCGGTCCCAACGACGAGCCAACCTGGCTGGAGAGGGCGCTCGAAGGTCACGGGGAGAGCGAGCCCGCTGC
>JAWOJI010000324.1:0-3307 GCA_046481735.1 Desulfatiglandales bacterium
TGGTGAAAAAAAGAATATTTCCAGGCACAAAGGCCTCCTTGTCGTACGAACAAGGAGGTTTTCGTGCCTTTGGCGGACAAGCGCGGCAATCTCTTTGTTCCAGGATTGTAGAAATTCCAAAACGTAGTTTGGGGGGTGGAAGTGAACGACAAACAGATGCCCAGCGTCCTCGTCGTGGATGATGAGATGAGCATGAGGGAGTTCCTCGAAATCCTTCTCAGCAAGGAGAACTACAGCGTCACGCTTGCCGCGAACGGAGAAGAGGCCTTTCGCATTCTCGAAAAAGACCGGTTTGACCTTCTCGTTACGGACATCCGGATGCAGGACGTGGGCGGCATCGACGTGCTCAAGAAAGCAAAATCGCTCAGTCCTGAAACCATCGTCATTATGATCTCGGCCTTTGCGACGGCGGAAACCGCGGTGGAAGCTATGAGAGAAGGGGCCTATGATTACATCCCCAAACCTTTCAAGGTGAGGGAATTTAAGAAAATCATCAAGGATGCTCTTGATTCACGGAGACCTACGGCGGCTTCGACGGAAGAAAAAAGCATCTTCCACTTCGGGTGCCTGGTCGGCGAGAGCCCCCAGATGAAACGGGTTTACGAACTTGTTGAAAAGGTAGGCCCGACCAAATCCAATATCTTTATTTCCGGAGAAAGCGGGACAGGAAAGGAACTGGTGGCCAAAGCCATCCATCGGCAGAGCCCCAGAAAGGACAAAGCATTTGTTGTGATCAACTGTGCCGGTATTCCCGAGAACCTTATTGAGAGCGAGCTTTTCGGGTACAGAAAAGGGGCTTTCACCGGCGCTTCAACGGACAAGGAAGGCTTGTTTGAGGTGGCCCATGGAGGGACGGTGTTTCTCGATGAGGTGGGTGAACTCACGCCGGCCATCCAGGTCAAGCTCCTGAGGGTCATTCAGGAACGAACCTTCACCGCCGTGGGTGGAACCGAGGAGAAAAGCGTGGACGTCCGTTTCATCTCAGCAACGAACAAGGATCTCGAGAATGAGGTGATCAACGGAAAGTTTCGGGAAGATCTCTTTTTCAGGCTCAATGTCATCCATTTATCCATGCCTCCGCTCAGGGAAAGAGACGGTGATCTTCCTCTGCTGGCTCAATTTTTCCTGGAAAAGTGCTCCAAGGATTTGGGCAAGGATGTGAGAAAGATCTCGGCCTACGCCCTGGACATTCTCAGGCAATACACGTTCCCGGGCAACGTGAGGGAGCTGGAAAACATCATAGAACGCAGCGTGGCTCTCGAGGCGTCAAACATCGTCCTTCCCGAAAGCCTCACCCTTTCCAACCTGCAGCGGGAGAGAAACAGGGAGAACCGACGGCGCCGGGACCTGACCTCCGACGGAATCAACCTGGACCAAATCCTGGCGGATGTCGAGAAGGACTACATCATCAAGAGCCTGGAACTGGCCCATGGCTCCAAGCAAAGGGCCGCCCATCTCCTCGGCATTACCATGCGATCTTTCCGATACCGCCTGGAAAAGCTGGGCCTTTCCGCCGCAGGCGACTGATCCGTTTCCGCAGGCGCCTCTCGTCATCACAAAGGGTGTTTCTTCCGATCATATGGAAGTAGTTCCTCTCCAATCAAATTCGAAAAACGAAATCCGAAACTCGAAACAATCCCAAAATATCAATTTTCAAAATCCAAAACGAATTGGGCATTTAAACTTCTGGCGTATGCGACGTACGCCTGACTGCGTGGCAATCTCCCCTTTCCCTCAGTGACTCAACTTCTCAACCGGGTGCAAAGAGCGGGTGGATAGATGAGGCGTCCGTCCCTCAGCTCTTGACAGCCTGTTGATGTTGCGATACATTCCTTGGAAAAGCGATACACGGAGATTGCTATGCCCATAAGCCTTAGAATTGCGAAGGAAAAGGAGGAGATGATCAGGAAAGCAGCGAGGAAGGAAAAGAAAACCAAAACCGCTTTTATCGTGGAGGCTATTGACGAGAAGCTCGGACTTGCAAAAAGTCGGGAGGAGGTCATCAGGGAAACTGCCGGCTGGCTCTCCCAAGAGGATGCGCAGAAACTTAGAAAAGCCCTTGCTGTTTTTTCTGAAATCAACGAGGACGACTGGAGATGAAGCTGGTTTTGGACACGAATGTCTACTGTGATTTTGCAGAGGGCATTCCTGAAACTGTTGAAACGATCGCTTTGCACGGCGAACAGATTTTTATGCCGGCGATCGTCATTGGTGAGCTTGTTTTTGGATTTCTTAAGGGCGGGAAGCAGCAATTGAATGAGCGGAAGCTGCGGCAGGTTCTCAACCGACTGAAGATTGAGACGATCGATGTAACGGCGGACGTGGCGAGGAAATATGCGATCATCTTCCTTTCCCTTCAGAAGGCGGGGACCCGAATCCCGATAAACGATGTGTGGATAGCGGCATGTTGCATGGAGGTTGGTGGGACTCTCCTGACCCGGGACAAACATTTCAAGTCCGTCCGCCAGGTAGATTCTATAATCATTTAGACAGCATCTGGCCGCAGCGAGTAATTAGCCACAGACACACACAGACCGATAATTCGTCATCCCCCGGCTTGACCGGGGGATCCAGGAAAATAGGCATTTCTGAACTCACAGGTTGCTTGAATCTCAGGTGGCGACTGAACCCGTAACTTTCTTCGCAAACTGAAGCCCCGAAGGGGCGTTGTATGAAATCTGCCAAGGCAGATTTCATTAAGTTGCTGCCGCAAGGCTGCACCGACAAAAAATGTCACGATATAACAAAAAATGTGCAAGGCTGGATTTTTCTGTGCATGAATGTGAGGAAAATCTCAGTTGCTTGCCGGTCATCCATTCCTAACCATTCGAAAACATTTTACTATTTTTTGAAAAACCTTCCCCCTTTTTCTGGCATGGGACTTGAATGTACCAGCAATCAAACCGAATAGCTCATCGAGCCGAGGATGAATCAAGTTAAGGGAGGAGGTGAAGGGAAGGTTAGAAAATCTAAAGCCGGTATGGAGTACTTGAAAGAATATTTTATCAAAGGAGGACCAAGAAATGCTTAGCAGAATGACGAAGAAAAACGAAGGTTTCACCCTGATCGAGTTGATGATCGTCATCGCGATCATCGGCATCCTGGCAGCCATCGCCATCCCGCAGTTTTCCGCGTACAGAGTCAGATCCTTCAATGCGGCGGCCAACGCTGATCTGCGTAATGCGGCTACGGCACAGGAAGCCTTTTACGTCGATAATAGTAGGTACACAACTACCCTAGCGGACCTGACTGGAGAATACGGCCTTTTTATTTCGGACGGGGTACAATTTGGCACCATAACGGTTAC
>JAWOJI010000372.1:0-3461 GCA_046481735.1 Desulfatiglandales bacterium
AGCCTTCAACGCTTGATTCGTTCAACTCAAAGAAAATGCGACCGGTTGCTTTTCGCACACAACTGCATAATACTAAGATATTTCGGAGGACCGCAAAGACGAAAAGGGTCGTCATTCTTGGGGCCGGGTGATGGTGAGGTGATAAGGTGAGTTGAGGTGATAGAACTTGCTTCAGATGCAAAGGACTCTACGAGAGTTCTCCTTGTCGGTCAAGGTAAAATAAACCCACCATGTTGTTGCATTGTTAATCATCGCCGGCACGGGTCCGTTTTGGGCAGGGTCACCTGCCGGGACGTATGTATCGCAGGCTCGTGAAAAAGGGGATTTCGGCACTCAGGGGTCCAAAACCGGAGGAGCGGAGACATACCTATCCCCGGGCTCGGCTTTCTATTTCCAAGTCAAAAAGATATTCTTTACCGTATTGGTCTCCGATTCAAGTTGAGGAAATTTGGATTTCACCGCCTCAATTTGCGGCTCTGCCGCGCTGTGCTTCTAGGCCCGAATGAACCTGGAGACGGGCGCACGCAGGCTAACCGGATCAGGGTAAGACTTCACATATCCGATTCTCAGGATCCATTGGACTTCTCCGGTAACGCCCAAGTCTTTGGCAACATCGTTTTTCCACGGCTCTTCTTCAAGCATCTGGCTCATGGGGTGAACGGCAATCATCTTGTCCCTGGCTCTCAGAAGCACGCTTTCAAAGACTCTCCCATAGTCGATCACGGTCTGGATTTGTGAATCAGTGCTTGTCACCACCATCCATCCCCCGCATGTTTTCACCTGCTTTGCCACAACATCTACCGTTTGGTTCCTGAAACTCTTCTTGAGGACCGATTCGTGGTTGTAAAAGTTCCGGACAAACCAACCTGCGAATCCCTGGATCTCCATGCTTTCCGGCGTCAAGCCGTTGCGATGTTGCTTCGCCTCTTTGTTCGAAAACCGGATCCAGTGGGCCAATTCCTCCTGGGCCTGGTCTCGAAAAGCCTGGGTCCGGTTCGCTTCGATCGTGCCCTCCTGAAGGTACTTTGCCTGATGAGAGTCCTGTGGAAAATAAAAGCTGTGCGGGGAAGGCATGTTGAGAAGGTTGCAGGATTCCATGTCATGTTGGGTAATGTACTTTAAATCCTCTCCTTTGACGGCCGTGTCCAGGTAACCGCTCCGGATGGTCCGCCTCTTGATGATTTTCTCGATCGGGAAATCGGGGGTTTTGCCTTTCTTGAGCCGGATCTCCGCGATCTCAGCGTCCAATGGGCTTTTCGCGGTTATTTGGACGTCCGTCTCATAGCCATATGTCCCGGCGGCAATGACCAAGTTCTCAAGGAAGGCCCCGATCGAAAGCAACAGCTCCCGATTGTCCGGGTCAACAACGGGTAACCATTGTTTTTTGTCCGAGCCGATCACCCAGCGTTTCGGCTCCGGAATCCTCACGGTCCAGGGCTGGGTGTTATGGCTGCTGGGTGCAAGGGATGCGAGATAGAGAATCTCCATCTCTTCTTTGCCAAGGCCTTTAATCGATCCCTGCTCGCCATTAAATCTTGAGACATCATTTCTTTTTACCCCGCTGCAGGCGTTTATGACGGACATTCCGCCCAGCAGAATGACGACTCCCCCTGAAAGCTTCAGAAAATTCCTACGATTAATCATTTCATTTCCCCTTTATCTTCTTTTCTAATCTCTCTTTTAATCACTCTTCCTTTGATCACGCTTGCTCTTGGATTCGTAGCATAGCAACCTTCAGCTGCCGATCGATAAACTACTGGGCATAAGGCCGCGCATTCATTTGACGTGGCTCGATGCCATGCTGGGAGGCTTGTTTTTTCCACCCCGAAGCTGCGAAAGGAATACACATCCTGCGCCAGAGGAAAAAAGGCATCATTGGGAAAGGCGTCCTTTCCAGCGATTTTCCCGGAGCGCAGGAGACTCGACCCTTCTGGTCCAGCATTGACGCCGACTCCCTAAGGGCATGGATTACATGAAACACGGGGAGACCGTTGGGTTTCTTTTCACCGAGCGATCGCCCGCACACCAGGGCCTCGCCTGCGCCGAGGGCAAGGCTCCCTGCCCAAACCATCCCCGTTTTTTCGGCAAAATTACCGCAGATGGCCAAGGCCGGGGCATTCTGGTAGGCCTCGGGAAACCCGTTGTTGACGATAGGAAAGAGCCTCCGGGGTCTGGATTCCGTGAGATCCCTCCATCCGGCAGATAGAACCTCAAGGGCTTGGGTGACAAGGGCCGGGAGGGAGTCAACGTACAGGGGAAAGGCCGGAACAATAAGATCCGCCTGATCCACAAGGGAGAACAATTCCTTCAATCCTTCATCCCTGAAAACCCGGGACCGGAGTTTCAGCGTCTTTGTGGACCAGCCCATTTCCTCCAAACACCTGAGGAGATACCCGCCAAGGACTTCCGATGTGCTGGCGCCCCTCTTGGGGCTGCCAACCAGCAGCAAGGCACGGCGGGTGCGGGTGGGTTCAAAATCCGTCGTATCCCCCCTCGTATCCCCTTGGATCAGGCCGGCCATCATGGAAGCGACGAGCCGTTTCTCCGGCACAGGATCTTTCCTTGTCACCATCTCCTTGATTTTCTTTTGTAGGAGATCGTCATCAACACCACCATGCAAAACTTCCGCCGCATAGCTGGGACAATGAAAATTGATCGCATTGCGGCCGACCAATGTTTTGAAAATGTAAGCGAGCTTTTCATCATGCTCTTGCTGCAAGCCTATTCCCACCATCCGAGGGTAGCCCGTGTAACGGCTTCGGTGGTGTATTTCCCCATAGCGCATCATCAAGTTGGGATGTATCAGAGGGATAAAACGGTCCACCATGTGTTTGAGGGCTGCCGAATACCCGCCGAAAACGACCGGTGATAGGAGCACCACGGTATGGCTGTTTAGGATTTCTTTGGCGATCTGCCGGCCTGCATCCTTGTGGATGCATTCCCCAGGGGTTTTCACCCAGCAGCCGAAACATCCGATACAGTGGGCGATCTTGATCTCCTCCATTCGATGGACGATTACGCTGTATCCGGCGCTGTCATATGCCTCGATGAGCCGCTCCCTTATCTGTGATCCTCTAAGATCGTTGGAATTGGTTCCGTCCAGTATCGTTGCCTGCCTAATTTTCATTGCTTTTCTCGTTATCGAATCAAGACAATTTTCATGCCCCGGAGAAACGGCTTCCCGCCTTCCTGGCCTTGTTCAGATCTTTTTCTGAAAACTCAGAATTCTTCTTGGTTCCAGGCTTCACCACCTTTCCGATGATTTTGTAGCCGCCATAGCCCAATACCTCCCGAACGGCCCTGACCGCTCCCCGGCTCTCCGGAAGGATCCGGTCAAGGGCCACGGCGTGGTGCAAGCGGTCACGATAACCGCTCCTTTACCCTTTTGCCTTGGAAGGGGAATGCCGCTCGCCTTCTCCCCCATGAACACGGGCACAGTCCGGTCAAAGAGGCACTTGAGT
>JAWOJI010000379.1:0-6715 GCA_046481735.1 Desulfatiglandales bacterium
CTGGATTGGAGAATTGGCATACCAGGGCGGCACATTCAAAATTGAAATATTCAAAATGACAGGTCCCGAAGAGGCATTCGGTATCTATTCCGTATCCCGTTATCAATGCAGATCCACCCCGCCGATATCCGACAAGAACAAAGAACTAGGAAAGGATAACAACCACTAACCCATTGCCCACCTTAGAGAAAACAGCATTTGTTACGTATAGCCCAAATTTGACTTAACCGCCCCCCGGCCCGAAGCCGATCGTCTGGACTGGCATTTCTGGGCCACGCTATCTGGAATGATTACAATCGCTAAGTTTTACCTTTGGGACATTGGGTCGGTTCTTTTCGCGTCCGCCATCGAAGGAAGATCAGAAGGAGGCTCCCCAGTTTTGCAAAACTCCCCTGAGGGCGAGGGAAGCCGTATCGCATTGTTGAATCGAACCGATCATTTCTGGCAAACGATAGGTTGTCGTAATCTATTGCTCATGCAACGAAAAGAAAGGCAGGGCCGAATGGCCCTACCTCATAAACAGTAACGCATTTCGTGCTCTTACGGCAGCTTCCAAGTTGCAGTGCTCTTTGAAAAGCTTGCTCCAGCACCTTCTACAGGGGCTTGTAATGACGTCCTTGTAAACTCTGCGTTTCCAGTCATGCCTTCACATTTCCCTGTGCCACCGGTGATAATGGAAGTTCCCTTGACTCCTTTTCCCCACTGGCCATTAGCCTCGTAGGACATATAAATTTTGTCCCCATCTGGCCTGGTATAAGTGCAAAGTCCAAAATCTTTGACAACTCCTTTCACCGCCTGAAGCGAACCTACGCATTGGACAGATGCAAGGTGAAAGGGACTCGTTTCGTTGTCGCTTACTGTCACGCCACGTGCGTCATAATTTATCTGAACATAAGCCTGTCCTTGTGCGTGGACGTTAAAGGTTTGCGTAAAATACGTAGCGCCCGAACCAGAGCCCTCCTTAGGCATTTCGGCAGCAAGGGTGACAGTCCAGCACGCAAAAAGGAAAAATGAAACTATCAAAATCATCAATGTCTTTTTCATGACAGCCCCCTTTCGTGGTGAAAAGTGTTGATTTAATGTAAACTGCTCTAACACGACGCCAAAAACAAAAGCCGAGCATTACCCTTAGTGACCTTAACGATGTCACCCTCGGCAGCTCAGTCATTTATTGTCTATAGGGAAACCGGTTTTCACCCATTCTTGCCACCCACTCCTAAGAATAAACGGTCATCAACAGAACTAAAGTTGAACTCCGAGGTAGATCATTGGGACGATAGGGTATAGCTCCCGGTGAACTCATAGAGCGCAAAGCCTTTCGCTTTATACTCATCATCCCACTGCACTTCCTTGCCGGTAAAGGTGCCATTTCCCTTGGCCCCCTTTCAAAGCAAAAAATGTCGTGAATGCGTCTTGCTCGAAAAAAAACAAATGTTCTGGGCCTCCCTCAGGGCAAAGCCCCAGGGAGGCGTCTATGAGGCATTTTTCTTGTGTTCTTTATGCGCTCCCTCCCTTCTTTGTATCGGTGTGTGCGCACTTGTGATTTTTTGCGCAACGGTTCTTTTGTTCCTTTTTTCGGCATTAGATCGTTCACCGCATTCAGGATCTCCCAGAGCTCATCGTAGGTGTTAAAAGCTCTTTTGCCCCTTGTCCCCACTGTTTCAACCAGTCCAACGAGGCTTTTAGCGCGATCGTTCTCAAAGCGGTAAATGCGCACTATGTAATCTGACGAAGAACCCATAGGCCTCCAATCCCCTGTGATCCATTGGCAAAAGAACTCTTACCTTTATGGAGGCTTTTATCATGCGGGATCTTACAAATAGGTTACATATTCGAAAAAAAGTGGAAGAATCTAAGGGAAAGAAATCATTCCTCAAGTGGGGTTGGGGCATCCAGAAATAAGCATCGTCATTGCGGTAAGTTGGGCATGGTTTGGGTTGTTGGGGGTGAACGTCGGTTACTTAAAACGATATCCAAGGCTGAGCCCCAGGGCATGGGTGAAGTTTTCGTATTTTCCACTCAGGATGGGGTTGGTCACTGTCCTGTCAGCATAGAGGGTGGCATTATAGAAGAAATCAACAATATATTTTCTGCTTCCATACCCGAAACCGAGTGCCAGGTTGTGCTGGTCCGCATCGGGATTGTCAGGGGACAGGGTTTCTTCCGGTACCGGGCTTCTTCCATAGACGTAGCCTCCTCGAAGAGATAGTTTTTCACTCAGCCTATATTCCACACCGAACTTGATCAACCACTGAGATCCCCAGCGTAAATCCAAAGGAAGATCGGTAAGGCCCACCTCCGGGATCTCTCTCTGAAGATCAAGACGGCTCCTTGAGAAACGGGACCAATCCTTCCATTCTACATCGAAAGCGAGAGTCCATTCCGTGGCCGGTCGAAAAGCCACCCCGGCGCTGACAGTGGCAGGGAAATAAACTGCGGTCTCGGCATAGGTCTCAAATCGACTTCCACCAAAGAGATGCTGAAGGACAGGAGCAATGTTATCAAGGGTGATAGACCCCTTCTGCCTGGCTTTGACGCGACTCCGGAATGCCGCTCCAAAACTCATTCTTTCGGAAATCGCATAAAGCACGCCCACGTTGAATCCCCAACCGTCCCCGTTTCCCTTGAACTTGAAATCGCCGTCAGAAGCACCCGGGAAAGGTTGATCGATCTTTCTTTTCGATTCGCTGAAGACGTAAATGTAATCAAGTCCGAGTCCCACAGAAACGCCTGGGAAGGGGCTCCAGGAAAAAGATGGGTTCACATCCAGTGTTCCGGTGAAGCTTTCGGAGGAAACATACCGGGTCAGCCCCGCTTCATCCCATTTGCGCCCGCCGATTCCAAAAGGGGAGAAGATCCCGAGACCAAAAGCCATGTTTTCGAATCCGAGGTCCGAACAGATGTACAGATGGGGTGGAACGAAAATCTGCGAGCTGGTCTTTTCGAACATTCCCTGCGGATTTTCAAAGGTACTCCGGATCGTAAGGGCGGTAGCGCCGCCGTAAATTCGAGTGCCCTTTACGTTAGCCAACCCGGCAGGATTGTGTGCGACGGCAGAGGGGTCATCAGCAATGGCAACCACGGCGGTTCCCATGGCGGCAGCCTTTGCCCCTTGTGTGGGATTCGATGCCAATGACTCCAGCGGAATGAAGGAGAGAAATATGATCGGAAAAAGAGGAAATATTTTCCACGAAAGGTCCATGGATCCGGCTCCCTTCTTCATCCTTTGCAGAGATTCTATGCGCTCTACGAGCCCTTCGCTATCGCATCGCGAAGAGTTTTTGTTCTCTCTGAAAGTTCAATTCCCAGGATTGCCTTAAGTCTCCTTTCAAAACGCCGGTAGAGCGCTAGAGCCTCTGGTTTGCGACCCACACGGCTGTAACACTTCATAAGCCCCCGAAGAAATTCCTCGGCCAGATCATCCACGTCCAAGCCTTTCAGATAACATTCAGCCGCCTTTTCCCATTTTCCTCTGCGGCTCCAGTGATCGCCCAGTTTTTGGACACTTCTTAGAAACCTGCTCCTCAAACGCTCGGTTTCTGACAGGTTCCAAGACTGCCCCCCCTCCTCCCCCAAAAACGAGCCTCTATATAACTCTAAAGCTCTCTGAGTAAGCTGAATCGCTTTTTCAGAAGTTCCCTCTTCGCTCTCAAGGTCCGCTTCATCCAAAAGCCGTTCAAAAGCCCACGCGTCCACCCAACAGAGTTTGGCGTCCAGGCTGAGACTTCCCTCCAGCATCTGAACTGCTTCAGGATAACCTAGAAGGGAACGCAACCTGTGAAGAGTCACCTGGAAAGACCCATAGGCCGCATCACCATCGGCGTCGGGCCACAGGATGTCGGCAATATCCTCACTCCTGATATGCCTTTCGCGCATCGCGACCAAAACTTTGAGAATCAAGAGAGGCTTTTCCTGGGCCTTCCTGGTGTGCTTGATTGCGGCCCCATCCCTATACAACTCAAAACGGCCAAATGAGTATATTTTCAACGGCCAGGGCCAGTGCTCTAATGATAACGAGGCTTCGTCAGGGATCAGATTCCGTCTCTGAATGATCTCGCGGACGTAATCCATTTGAATCCTCGCTTTGAGCGCTTCGGCACAGAGTCTTGATGTGACGAACGGGTCGTCTAAAAAGGTGTTCAGGAACCTCTCATCTTTCCCGAGAGAAAGGGCTTTTCTGAGGAGTCGGAGCCCTGTCATTTCTTTTCCCCGATGTATGGCAAAATAGGCTCGAATCAAAAGAGAATTGAACTGAAGGCTTCTGCTCTTGGTTTCCAGCGCTAGACGGGTACCTCTTTGAAGTTGGGCCGTAGCTTCTTTATGATTTCCAAGCCTATGCATGGCAGCCGCACTCATTAAACAGGTGATCGCTGTAAACAGGGGAATTTCCATCTCTTCGGCAAACTTCAAAGCCAGATCCGCATGCAGCGGGAGTTCGGTTAGATTTCCACAAGCCAATGCATATCGAAGGCTGGCCAAGTGGTAAATGTGTCTATTTCGAGGCATCAAGAAGTCACCCGATGGTGCATTGCTATTCAAGGAAGAAGCCAGTCGATCCAGGAACCGACGGGCTGTTGCCAAATCGTTTACATTGAGCGAACTCAAGACGGCATGCCCTATAAGCGGCTGATCCAGGATATAGATGCCGGTCCTGCGAGACAACTCCATGCCTTCTGTGACAGCCTTTATACATTCCTTGTTTGACCCCGTCATCTGGTAGTATATGGCGTCAGCCAGATTTCCCATGATTTTGTGGAAAGGCGTCGCTTCCCTGGATTTGGTCAAGTCGGACAAGAAATATCGTGCTGAAGCCGCCCTCCTGAAATTACCCATCATGGCGTTACGAAGAAGAAAATAGAACAAAAGCCAGAACCTGATATCCACCACATGAGCAGTCTCAGTAACCAAAAAAGCACGATCCGCCCACTTGTCAAATTCAGAATGCTGGGGCTTTCTGAGCGCCAAGGCCGCCACCATTCCTGTTGCCACTCTTGCCCCGATTTCCTGAGACGGGAATTCTTTGACATCGCGCATCAGATCCTCAAGCTTAAGGATCCATTGGTCAAGACGGGAAAGATTCTTGTGACTGAAAACGATAACATCAACGATGCTTGCCAGTGACAGGAAGGTTCCATCCAATTTCCTTTCATTACAAAACAGATCAAAGGCCTTTTCATGACACCTTAAGCTCTGGGAAGGGTCGGAGGGAAAAATGCATGAGCCGAGCCAGAAAAGGAGCCACGGGTCGGTCTCGATCAAGTCTACGGGAACGGCGTTCAGCCATACCTGAACAAGCTGAAACCTTCCCTGCCCCAGCATGGAAGGCGCATGCCTCTTGATAAACCCACTCAGCGCTTCCCAGTTTCCACTATTCCTCAGGGTCTCGGCCGCATCTTCGATCTGGCCGCTCTCTTCGAGAAGAGCGGCAGCCTTGTTTTTCAAACGAGATATCGTATCGGGATCAAGCAGTTCTTTGGCGCGTGAAAGCAGAAAATTCCTAAAAAGTGGATGGTATTGATAGACCGGCACGTTAGAATGATGTTTTTCTATAAAATAATTGTTCCTCGTGAGGCCGGAAAAGACAGTTTCCGCGTTTGTGAAGCCAGTCAGGTCTTCAGCTGTTTTGGTAGTCATCCTCGGCAGAAAGGCTGTTTTCATGAGGAAGGTCCGGGTCTCTTCCCTCGTTTTGGAGAAAATCACGTTTCCGAAATAGTCGATGATCTCCTCAGGCACAGCCCTTTCAAAAGATCGAATCTCGGCCCCTCTTCTCACCGCATCTGAAACCAGGGCAAGACCAGCCGCCCATCCGTCGGTGATTTGATATAGCTGCTTGAGCGTCTCCTTGGGCAGAGTTTTCGGCATCCGCAACCTCACAAGACTTCGGGACTCCTCCAACGTGAAACGGAGTTCGTTCCACCCCAGGAATGCCATCTGGCCGTGGGCGCGAAGGTAAATGAAGATTGCCGGAGGCTTGCTTCGGCTGATCAAGATGACATGGATCCCTTTGGGAATTGCGGAGAGCGCATTGAGCATAATTTCGTGGAATCGAGATTCATCACTTACCCGGTGGTAATTGTCAAACACTAGAAAAAAAGGAGGGGTTAAAAAACTATAAAGATTCTCAAAGTATCTCAGCGCAAATACGGAGATGCCCAAGTTGTACTCAGGCGTGAGCAGGGGCAGGGGCTTCCGCTTGCGAGGGGCAACCTTCTTGAAGGCCAACCCCATGTAATAAAAAAAGGAAGCAAGATCGGAGTCAGCCTCATCCATCTGGTACCAGAGGCAGGGAAGTTTCCTGGTTTCGAAATAGCTTGCCACGGAACACGTCTTCCCACAACCCGGAGGGCCTGATATCCAGATAACGGCATTCTCACTCGCGCGGTCAAGGAGGGAGAAGATCCGCTTTCTTGGAAAAATCCCCCTGGTTAGAGGCCTGCTTAATTTGGCAATGGAAACCCTTTCCATGTTAACCGGCGCCTTGGCAACTGCTTCAGAAGAAACGGCAGCGCGATTGTATTTCAACAGCAACACCCCTTCAAAGCTTTACAAGACGCAGAGAACCGGATTCATGGTTCAAACGTCAAATAAGACCCGTGACCTTACATAGCCATCTTTCGATCTGCTTGGCTTGACAATTAGGATCTGTGTTCTTCCGAGAATAGCAAGGGTATCCTGCTGGGAGATAGGCATGCACATTTTGAGGGGTTTGTCCATT
>JAWOJI010000395.1:0-5932 GCA_046481735.1 Desulfatiglandales bacterium
TGCGCTCGATCTCACTGTCTGCCAAAGGGTCGTCGCTCCTGCATTCAAGGGACTCCTCTTAGCATGGATCAAGGACAAACGCAAATCCCTGCTCACCATCAAGACATCATCTGCTGCGTTACCCTCATCCCTCGTCACTGCGGCGTACAATAACACAAAGGTGCAAGGCTCACGGTGCACGGTTCACGGACTACCCCTTTCTTTGCTATTGGCTGCGCGCCGTGCGCTTTCTCTTTGCCTTCCTGTTGATCAGGAATCCTATCCAACTGTTTGATTCAATGGAATCGAATTAGGCGGTGGATTTAGGAGACATGCCTCTGTTGACTTTCCAGGCCCGGAACCATAGACTGGTTCTGTAAAGATCGGCCGGCTTCAAGGAGGTAGGGGCCCTGTCGCGAAAGAATTTCATCCTGGTTTCGATTGCCTTCGGCTTCCTTCTGGCGGTTTTTTTATCCCTCGGGCTGGGGCTTTTTCTCGTCAGTCCTGCGAACAAGGAGGGCAAGGAGGAGGTGTTTGTCATTCAGCCCGGGCGTTCGCTTCGAGAAATCGCGGAGGATCTTGAAAACAGGGACCTGGTGAAAAGCAAAACCCTTTTCGTGCTGTGGACCAGAATCATGGGCTACAGCAAGGAAATAAAGTCAGGGGAATACGGCCTGAGCTCGGCCATGAGTCCTGCAGAAATTCTTGAAAAGCTCAGGCGAGGGAGTATCCTCACCCATCCGGTCACAATCCCTGAGGGTGCAACGAGGCAGCAAATCGCTGATCTGCTCCACCAAAAGGACCTCGCCCACAAAGAGCTTTTCCTGGCCCTCACAGAAAACCCGGAAACGATGAAAAGGTACGGACTTCCAGGGCCGACCCTGGAGGGTTATCTCTTCCCCGACACCTACCACTTCGCCCGCGGCGTCCCTCCCTCCATCATCATAGACACCATGATCAACCGTTTCCGGCACATGGTCGCTTCCATGGAGGATCAAGCGAGGGAAACCGGGATGAGCATGGAGGAGATCGTGATTCTCGCTTCCATTGTGGAAAAGGAGACAGGCCACCCTGACGAGAGAACTCTTGTTGCCTCAGTTTTTCTCAATCGACTCGAACGGGGCATGCGCCTTCAAAGCGACCCCACCGTGATCTATGGAATGGAGAGCTTCGACGGCAGGCTCAGGAGAAAAGACCTCCTCGAGAAAACCCCTTACAACACGTACGTTATCCGCGGTCTTACGCCCGGCCCCATCTGCAACCCAGGGATCGAATCCATCAAGGCGGTGATTTCACCCGAAAAGACGGACTACCTCTATTTTGTATCGAAGAACGACGGAACGCACCACTTCTCCAGGACCCTCTCTGAACACAACCGTGCGGTGGACGTCTACCAGAGGGGCAAGGGGCAAAAAAGCCCTTGACATCCTTTATTGTATACCGTATACGGGGATCATGTAACTATAATGTAGCTACGCTAAAACAAGACCCTTACGCGTTCACGTCACAGTGCAAACAGCAAGAGAGCTCCCTTCCGCCGTCAACCCTTTTCTGATCTGGAGGCGCACCTATGGATCTTTTCAAGAACATTACCGTGTTGTCCCTGGAACAGGCCACCGTGCTCCCCTACCTCACCTTCCGTCTGGCCCAGGACGGGATGCAGATCTACCGGCTGGAACACCCTGTTTACGGGGATCCCAACCGCCTCATCGGAGACAACGTGCTTGAAGAAGAGAGGATGAACGCCTACTACCTGTGTATCAATGCAGGCAAAAAGGCGCTCACTCTTGATCTCTCCGATCCTGAGGGCGGGAAGATCTTTCATCGCATGTTGACGGAACTCAAGGTTGACGTTTTCGCGACCAACCAGCTGCCCAGAAACTACAAGAAACTCGGCATCGACTATGAATCCATGAAAGCCGTTAAGCCGGACATCATCTGGCTCGGGCTCACCGGTTTCGGGCCCGAGAGCAATGAGGCCGCTTACGATCCCATCCTGCAAGCACGTTCAGGGCTCATGGAATTGACCGGGGAACCCGACGGCGACCCTCAAGTCCTGGGTATCCCCCTCCCGGACATGGGGACGAGTGTTCACGGGTACGGAGAAATCATGAAGGCTCTCTTCAAGCGCGAGGCGACGGGGGAAGGTTCCTGCATCAACATCTCCATGTTCGAATCTTCGGTTTCATGGCTGACGGTCCCGATCACCATGACCGAAACCTTCAAAAAGAAGATCAGCCGAAGGGGCAACACCCACGAGTTTTTCTGCCCTGTATCGGTTTACAGGACGAGGGACGGATTTGTCTACCTCGCCGTGGGCAACGACCGCCAGTGGGGCAGCATGGTTTCCCAGGACCTGTTCAAGTCTTTGAACAAGCCCGAATACGAAAAGAACGCAGGGCGCATCAAGGATGTGGAGAATCTGAACAGAGCCATCAATGCCATTACTGAAAAACGATCCACCGAGGAGCTCATGGCGCTGTTCCAGTCTATCACGGTCCCCATCAGCAAGATACAGACCATGCCCGAAGTGATCGCCGATCCCCTTGTCGAGAAAAGGCTTTTGCAGGCTTCAGATGAAAGGTCAGGCGCGCAGCTCACCCTTGCCCCTCCCCCCTTGTGGAGCGAGTACCTGAAGGAAGCGAGGGGGAAGCTCTCCTTCCCGCCCAGGTTCGGAGAACACAATCAGGCGGTGTACGGAAAAATTCTGGGATATTCGGACACAGAGCTTGCGGCACTCAAGCAGAGGAAGGTCATTTAGGAAGAAGAGACCCGGCCGGCTTCGCTCACATTCAAGATGCTGAAAAATTTCCGATATGTTTTGCAAGGGGTGATCGCCGCGCCGATCAAGAGGAGTTACCAGGATGGACATCATTGTACTCGTTAAGCAGGTTCCGAACACGACGGACGTCCAACTTGACCCCAAGACAGGCAACCTGATCCGGGAGGGGATCGAGAGCATTATCAATCCCGATGATCGCCACGCCGTCGAGGCTGCAGTCGGCATCAAGGAGGATGCGGGGGGGAAGGTGACCGTTCTTTCCATGGGCCCCCCGCAGGCGATCGATGCGGTCTCAGAGGCTATGGGCATGGGCGCCGACGAAGGTATTTTGGTTACCGACAGGGCCTTTGCAGGGGCCGACACGTGGGCTACCTCCACCACGTTGGGGAAAGCGGTGGAGCGGGTTGGGAAGTTCGACCTGGTGATCTGCGGCAGGCAGGCGATCGACGGTGACACGGCCCAGATAGGCCCCCAGGTGGCCGACTATCTTAAGATTCCCCACGTGACCTATGTGTTCGACATCGAGAGCATCGGGAAGAAGAGCCTGGTGGTAAAGCGCCGGCTGGAGGACGGTTACGAGAGGATCGAATGCACTCTCCCCGCGCTTCTCACAGTGATCGGCGAGCTCAACGTTCCCCGTCACCCGAAGGTAGCCGGCCTCATCGAGGCGTGCAAGGAAAAAGCGCCCATCAGACTCTGGAATGCGGCGGACATCGGCGTCCAGGCGCAGGAGGTCGGTTTGGAGGGGTCTCTCACCCATGTGATCAAGACCTTCGCCCCCAAATCGGAGAGGCAGGGCGAGATCCTCCAGGGGGATGCGAAAACCGCGGCGAAAACCTTGGTGGAGAATTTCAGAGAGAAGAGATTGATATAGAGGCGCACGGTGCAAGGATGGAAACAAAGAGTCGGAGCTTGAAGAACGAGGAGAAAGATCGATGGCGGTGTGGATTGAGGTAGATCTCTGTAACGGCTGCAAGCGGTGCATCAAAACATGCCCGTACGGAGCTGTGGAATTGCGGGATGGGAAAGCGGAGATTCTGGACCGGTGCACCTCCTGCGGAGCCTGTCTGCAGGTCTGCAAGCAAAAAGCCATTCACACCGATGTGGCGCCGAGGAAGATCCCCGATTTCACCGATCGGCAGGGTGTGTGGGTTTTTGCCGAGCAAAGGGACGGCGTTCTTCATCCTGTTTCCCTGGAACTTCTCGGGAAGGCCGGGGAACTTGCCGCACCCCTCAAGCAAAGTGTCTCTGCACTGCTGCTGGGGTATCGCGTCTCAGGCCTCGGGAAGACACTCATCGAATATGGGGCGGAAACCGTGTATGTTGCCGAACACCAGGCCCTCAAGGATTTTCGCACCAATGCCTACACCAAGGTGATCGAAGACCTGATCAAGAGCCACAAACCCAACATCCTTCTCATGGGCGCAACCCATGTGGGCAGGGATCTGGCGCCCCGGGTTTCCCGAAGGGTGGAAGTGGGGCTGACGGCAGACTGCACGGAACTCACCATCGACCCTGAAGAGGGCATCCTCCTCCAGACGAGACCCGCTTTTGGAGGCAACGTGATGGCCACGATTGCAAACCGCTATTCCCGCCCGCAGATGGCCACGGTCCGGCCCGGCGTCATGGAAGCGAAACGAAAAGCAGGGGCAAAGGGGAAGATCGTCAAACACAAGGTCTCCCTGAAGGAGAAAGACATCGGAACCAAGGTCCTCGAATTGGTGAGAGAAAAGAAGAAGGGCGTGAACCTGTCTGAAGCCAAGGTCATCGTGGCAGGGGGTCGAGGCGTGGGCAATGCCGAAGGGTTCAAGGTTCTCGAATCGCTGGCATCCCTTCTCGGCGGAGAGACGGCGGGCACCCGGGTAGCCGTGGAAGAGGGCTGGATCCCCGCGGACCGCCAGATCGGGCAGACAGGGCAGTCGGTGAGGCCGGAACTCTACATTGCCTGCGGCATTTCGGGTGCGATCCAGCATCGCGCGGGCATCATGAATTCCAGGTACATCGTGGCTGTCAACAAGGACCCGAGAGCTCCGATTTTTCAGGTCGCCGACTGGGGTATTGTAGGGGATCTCCACGACGTTGTCACGGAAATGATCGAAGCTTTGAAAAAGAAGTGAGAGGGTGAGTCATGAGATCCAATGTGGAGGAGCTGGTAAGAAAAAGCATTGCACGGTTTGTAGATACCGAACTCAAGCCCAGGGCTCAGGAAATCGATGAAAAGGGCGAGTTCCCCAGAGAGATTTTTATGGAGATGGCCAAGATGGGTGTCTTCGGGATTCGCTATCCCAAGGAGCGGGGCGGATCTGGGGGAAACACCACGCTCTATTGCATCATCTGCGAGGAACTGGCGCGAGGACTCATGAGCGCGGCTGCCTCAACGGCCATGCAATGCCTGATGGGAACGAATTTCCTCTTCCATTTCGGCACAGAGGCCATGCATAAGGAATTTTTTCTTCCTGCCATGAGGGGCGAGAAGATCGCCTGCTTCTGTCTCACCGAGCCTGAAGCCGGAGGCGATCTGGGCAGTGTGAGCACGCTGGCCACGGAAAAGGACGATGGTTTTGTGATCAACGGCCTCAAGACTTGGGTGACAGATGGACCGGTTGCCTCCTTCTTTACCGTTCTCTGCCAGACGGACCCGGCAAAAAAACTCAAAGGCCTGAATTTCTTTTTTGTGCCCAGAGATTTCCCCGGCGTCTCGGTCAGCAAGTCCTTCGACCTGCTGGGCACAAGGACCACACCCATCTGTGAACTCAGCCTTAACAACGTGAAAATCCCTTTTGAGTACAGACTGGGTGAAGACGGTCGGGGTACGAGCAACCTCCTGTCGATTCTGGCCGAAATTCGAACCATGACCGCGGCTTTGGGCATCGGCCTGGTGCGAGCCGCCCTGGCGGATTGCGTTCAGTACGCCCACGAGCGAGTGGCCTTCGGCAAGACCATCGGAAGCTACCAACTCATCCAGGCCAAGGTCGCGGAGATGTACGTGGATCTTGAGGCTTCCAGACTGCTCACCTACAGGGCTTCCCGGATGGTTGACAACAAGATTCCCTGCCTGCCTGAAGCATCCGTTGCCAAGTATTACGCGACAGAGTCCGCATGCAAGGCCGGAGATTACGCGACTCGAATATTTGGGGCGTACGGGTACTCCATGGAATACACGGCGCAGCG
>JAWOJI010000401.1:0-5034 GCA_046481735.1 Desulfatiglandales bacterium
GCAAAGGCGGCTGAAGTGTACGAAGATGATGTAGAGGCGGCTATTGCCTCGTTGACGTCCATTATCGAGCCCATCGTCATCCTTGCCATGGGCGTGGTGGTTGGTTTTATCGTGATGGCCATCCTGCTCCCCATCTTTGAAATGACCAGCGGGGTCAGAGGAATACGATAAGAGAAACCTCAAAGGCCGAAGTTCAAATGCCTGATCCAATTTGAAAGAGGAAAAGCACGGAGCAAAGTTTTTTGCCGCGGCCCTTGAAATTGTTTATTGGGATTTTATTTGGCATTTGGATTTTGACATGTATTGTGCTTCTTTAGGAGTGTTCCATGGATAGGAAAAAAGCGAGAAACCTTTGGCTTGACCGGAGGGGTTTTACCCTTCTTGAAATACTCATTGTCATTACGATCCTGGGCATTTTGGCGAGCCTTGTGGCAGTGAAACTCATGGATCGTCCTGGAGAGGCTAGGGTGCTCAAAGCACAGATGGATATTCAGACTCTGGAAACGGCGCTCAAGCTCTACAGGCTCGACAACGCTTTCTACCCGACCACGGAGCAGGGGCTCACGGCTCTGGTGGAAAAACCTACGACGGGTCGAATTCCGGCAAATTGGCGTGAAGGGGGCTACCTGGAAAAGGGGGCTTTGCCGAAAGACCCATGGGGAAACGATTACCTCTACCTAAGCCCCGGGGTATACAACCGCGATTTTGACATTTGGTCATACGGTGCTGATGGACAAGAGGGCGGTGAAGGCGAGGATGCGGACGTCACCAACTGGACGGAATAGAAGGATTGGTCGCGCGGGTTTTACCCTTTTTGAGCTGGTCATTGTCCTTTTTATCGTCAGCCTTTTTCTGTCTCTTGTCAGCGTCCCCATTCAAGGAGTCTTGGCAGGCGGGGACCTGGGAAGGGCAAGCAGGATGATCATGAGTGAAGTGACCCGTTTGCGAGGGGAGGCCGCTTATGCGCGGAACCCACAAGTGCTCGTATTGAACCTGACCGAGCACAGTTTTTATCCTCTGGAACGGGTGCAGGAGGAAGAAGTCGGCGGGATCCTGAACCAGGCTGAGAAGAGGAACTCAAAGAAACAGATGCTTCCTCAAGGAGTCCAATTCGAAGACGTGGTGGTTCTTTCGAGGGGAAAGGATCAGGAGGGAGAGGCCTTTATCCGTTTCTATGCCAATGGGTGCGTGGACCACTCCCTGATCCACTTGAAAAACCTTGCAGGCCGCGCTTATACCCTGGAGATTCACCCCGTCACGGCTTACGTGAGGATTCACGAGGGGTACATTGAGAAGAAGATGCAAAGATGAGGGTTTCACGCTCCTTGAAATCATCATTTCCCTGGGCCTGATCGCTGTCGCGCTTCTGGTGGTTTTTCATCTTCAAGCCCAGAACCTGGACCTCCAATCAGAGGCCCAGTTCATGACCATCGCAAAGGGTCTTCTCCAGGACAGGATGTCACAGATCGCTTCCCGGGAAACGCTTTCAGACGGCACATCCACGGGAGAAGCGGGAGAAGACTTTCCTGATTTTACCTATCGGGAAGAAATCAGTGAGGTTCCTGATCTGGAGAATCTATTCAAGGTCAAGGTGTGGATCATTTTAGAAAGGGAAAACGCGCGGAAAGATCTATGGCTCGAAACGCACCTTTACAGGGAAGGCAGTTAAGAGGTTTCACGCTCCTGGAGGTGCTCGTCTCCGTGGCGATTCTCGCCATCATCATGGCGGCAATCTACAGCGCCTACACGACCAACGTGGAGGCCATTCAAATCGCCAGGGAAAACGGGCAGGTTCACCAAACGGCCAGAATCGTTCTCGATCGTATCACCAAGGACATTCAATCCTCCCTCTCCGAAACATGGTCGCTCTCCGGGACAAACCGGCTTGACTTTATCGGCAGGGATCAGGAAAGGGACGGAAAAAGGATGGATCGGATCGACTTTGCCACCTTGACGTGGTTGGGTGTTTCAGAGCAAAGCCCTGCCTCAGATCTGTGTGAAGTAGGCTACCGGGTGGATGAAGATCCCGAAGAGCCGGAGGTCCTTGTGCTCATGAGAAGGCAAAAGATCCTGGCCGTGCTCCCGGAGGAGGATGCGAACCCTGGCGAGGGGTTTGCAGAAGGGGGAAGCGAGCAGGAGCTGGCCAGGAATGTTGCGGAATTCCGAATAACCTACGAGAATACACGAGGGGAAGAGTTGGATCGATGGAGCACCGAAGAGACGGACTCCGCTTCAGGGCTTCCTCTGCTTGTAAAAGTCCGACTGGTTCTGAAAGACGTTCTTGAACGGGAACACGTGTTTGCCACCGCGATTCATCCCGAACTGGCAGGGAGCAGGAAAGAAAACTGAGATGAAAGGCATGTGCCGGAAAGGAAAATGGAAATCGGAGCGAGGTACCGCTTTGGTTCTAACCTTGCTCATCGTTACCACCCTTGCAGGGCTGACCATCGGCTTTTCAGGTGAATCGGGAGTGGAGCTCACCCTTGCCGGGTACAGCCGTGACGGTTACAGGGCCTACCTGATCGCCCGGTCGGTGATCGATGCAGGCATGGCGCTGCTTGCCGAGGATGAAGATCTGACCATGGACAGCCTTAACGAAGACTGGGCCAGGCTTGAAGCCCTGGCTGCCTTTTATGGTTTGGAAGAGGAAGGGGTCGCGGTATCCGGAGGCGTAGTGGATGAAAGTGGAAAAATCAACGTGAATCTACTCCTGGACGAAGCAGGAGAGATCGACGAAAGAAGAGAAGAACAGATTCGAAGGCTGTTTGCAGCCCTTGGTTTTGGCGAGGAAATGGTGAACCCGATTCTGGACTGGCTGGATGCGGACGACGTGGAACGGCAGGACGGTGCGGAAGCATACTACTACCTGAACTTGGATGAACCCTATCCTTGCGCCAACGGGCCGTTCCTGACGCCGGGGCAGATTTTTCTGGTCAGGGGGATGGGAAAACTCAGGCAATTCGAAGGCAAGAGGCTGCTTGACTACTTGACGATTTACTCCGACGGAAAGGTGAACATCAACACAGCGCCCAAGGAGGTCCTGGAGTGTCTGAGCGACTTCATGGACGCTGCGTTGGCGGAGTCGATCATCGAGTTTCGCAGGGACGAGGATTTTATGAGCATTGATGATCTCAAGAATGTGCCCGGCATGAGCGATGAGGTTTTTGCGGAATTGCGGGACTGGGTAACGGTGAAGACCTCTACGTTCTCCTTGGAGTTCGAGGTGAACTGCAACGGCGCAGTCGCCGGAATACGGTCTTATGTGCTCCGTGAAGAAAGCAAAACAAGGCCGATTTACTGGCAGGTCCTCTGATGATGTTCAATCCACTCAAAGACTTTTTGAAGCCCAAGTACGTGGTGGGCCTTGTTGTGAAAGAAGGCTATATCGCTGCAGTGCAGGTTTTTAACGGGATGAAGGGCTCTGAAATCGAAAAGGCCGCTTTCAGGGCTGTTTCAGACCCGGAGGATCTGCAAAAAGAGCTTAGGGATTTTCTCAGGGAGGAGGACTTCAAGACCGAGATGGTTGTCACATGTCTTCCCTCTTCTCATGTCTTTATTCGGGATATCACCTTGACCGTGACAAACCCAAAGGTGATTGAAAAGATCATCAAATTCCAGCTTGAGCCTTATGTCCCCGGTTCCATCGAAGAAATGGTCGTGGATTTTCTCGATCCCGGGACGGATGGATCGGTTCCCTGCTTCGGAGTGGAGAAAAGGCACGTTGCAGAGCACCTTGCTTTTCTCGAGGGCGCCGGCATTGAACCTGATGTGGTTACCCTTGACGGGGTGGCCCTGCTTCACCTGTATTTGTCTGTGCCCGAGGAGCAGGGCGAGGAACCGGCAGCCCTGGTTCACTTTGACGGCGACAGCATTCTTGTTGAGATCGTCTCAGACAAGCGTCCCGACTTTTTCCGGGTCTTCAGGGATGACCGGAAGGCACCCGAGCAGATTGCCGATACGCTGCGTCTTTACAAATTCAAACGACCCGAGAGGCCGGTGAACGAAATTCTCCTTTCCGGCTCTGTTCCTCAGGACGATGATTTTGCGGAAGCGATCGAATCAAAGACCGGCGTCAAAACATCCTTATGGAAACCCGTGAGCGGTTTCGGAGAAAAATGGAGGGACGATCTCGATTCCTTTGAGCCGGCGATGACCATTCCCCTGGGTCTCGCTCTTTACGCCGCCAGGCCGACCCTGAGGCTCATCAACCTGAGAAAAGAGGAATTCATACCCAAGACCCATTTGGACTTGAGAAAAATTTCTCTCTTCTCAGCATCGGCCCTGCTTCTTCTTGCCGTCCTCCTGACCGTGGTCGTGTACCAGAAAGTCTTTTATCTTGAAAAACACGATCAGGCTCTTCAAGGACAGATCAGCCAGGTCATTGCGCAGTCTTTCCCGGAAGCGGGGAGGATTGTCCCAGGCCGAGAGCTCGCTCAGCTCGAACAAATGATCGTTGGAGAAACAGGCCGGTATCACGGACTCGACGAGGCAACAGCCAAAGAGAAAACTCTGGACGTGCTTCTGCAGCTCACGAGAATCATTTCCGAGGACCCTGAAATACAGATCGATAACCTGTCCTTGGAGGCGAAAGACATCCGCCTTGACGGTCGAACTGCGTCTTTTGAGGCTGTTGACAGACTTACCAATCGTCTCACCAAATCCGACGGCTTCAAAAACATCAAGCTCGTGGGCGCCAAGATGGACCGAAGAGAAAATGCCGTGACCTTCAACTTTGCCTTGGAGAAGAATTGATGAAACTGGACAGAAAGCAGATGACCTATGCGTTTTTCGGCGGGCTCTTTGTTGTGGCGCTGCTGTTTTATTTTGTGGTGATTTCTCCCGGCCTCTCGAAACAGAGATCGCTGGAGCGAAGCATTGCCAAAAGGAAGGCCGATCTTGTCAAGATAACGGAGCTCAACAAAACCTGGGAGGGTTTCAAGAGAGACCGGCGCGATGTGGAGACGACCCTTGAGGACAGGGGCGATCGTTTCAGTCTTCTTTCCTATTTGGAGGCAGTGACGCGTGAGGTCGGCG
>JAWOJI010000136.1:0-3335 GCA_046481735.1 Desulfatiglandales bacterium
ATAAACTCCCCGTGCGAGATGTTAAGCACCCGTGCAACGCCATACTGCAAGCTTAGTCCGACTGCAATCAGGGCATATATGCCGCCCATCAGCAACCCGGCGATCACGATGTCAAGAAAGGTGGCAATCATGATGATGGCTTCTGTTGGAGTTTCGAAATTCAGACAGGATCAACAGGCCCGCCCTTGGGCAAATCATCCCCCTGTAAATCCTGTCCAATATTTTCGGTTTATTTCCTTCTACTTTTTTGGCCACGCCGGTTTGGGGTATAGAGGCGGCGCGGTCCGCTTCTCACCGGGGTCTATGACTTCGAACACGCCTTTTTGCCACTGACCGATCTGTCCGGGGTGATTGACCAGGTAATGATCTTTGTCATACCAATAGGGGCCTAGCGCCGTTTCGAACTTCTCCGCGGCCATGACGTCCCTGATTTTCTGCTGGTTCAGGGTTCCTGCCTTTTCAATGGCCTGCTGGAAATGCTGCAGGGATGACCAGTAAAAGAGCCCTCCCCAGTAGTCGGGCTCCACCTTGAAGCGGGCCACGAATTTGTCCACAAGCTCCTTGGCGCCCGGAGATGTTTTCGCGTTCCAGGCGCCGCCCCCCATGACACCCTCCACCGCGTTCACGCCGAATGTATCTCTGTAGAGATTCGGGGAAAAGGGAAGGACGGTGATGAAGAAGGCATTGAAGTTGATGCCCAGCTCAAGCGACTGCCCGGTCAGGAGCATGCCCTCCTCGGGATAACCGGCCAGGCAAAAGGCATCGACATCGAGGGTTTTGGCCTCCTTTAACAAGGGCGACAAATCCTTTATCTCCGGCGGAAAGCTCTTGTTCATTTTGACGTCAATGTTCTTCTTCTTGAAAAAAGGAACCATGGCGTTTCCATACTCAATGCCGTGGAGGTCTCCACGATAAATCATGGCCGCAGACTTTACGCCGGTTTCATTGAAAATCTCCGCGAGCGCCGGGGCCTGGGTTTCGGAGAAGTTCAGAACTTGGAAAAAGTATGGCAAGCTGAGTTCTTTCAGCTTCAAGGCACCGCCGGGTCCTCCGATCAGGATATACCCGTATTTGTTCGCGATGGGAGCCGCGGCAAAAAGCCAGGCGGTACCCCAGGGAGGAAAAACGAAGTCCACCTTATCCTCCAGGATCAGCTTTTCAAGCAGGTTCGTCATGGTGCCGATATCGCTTTTGTCGTCGTATCTCTTAAGCTCCACCGGCAATTTCTTTCCATACTCCTTGACATAGATCCCACCATTCTTGTTGACTTCCTCAACCCACAATTCATAGATCGGCCCGCCGGCTATCTGGACTGCTCCCGCCAAGGGGCCTGAGAGAGAAATCGCCTGGCCGATAACGATTTTGTCTTTCGCTGTTGCTCCACTGGCGCTGCTCAGAAAAAACAGCGTGAACGCAAGCCCGAACATTCGAACCCAAATCTTGTGTTTCATTTTTTCCCCCTTTCTGAAAGAAGGTTGAATTGTTCACCCCGATATGTGCTTTTCCCCCTGGCAAGTCCTAAAAAGAACGCAGCGCGATCCGGTTCGGTTGTTTCTTTCCCTGGTTCCACCTCCTTTCTTTTGGCGGCGGGACCTCCGCTCTACATTCGCAAAACCGGCTTGATCACCCTGCCGCGCTCCATGTCTTCCACCGCCTTGTTGATTTCATCGAACGGATAGAAGGTAATCATTTTGTCGAAGGGGAAGCGTCCCTGCTTGTAAAGATCAAGAAGCTTGGGAATGAAAAGATCCGAAACGGAATCGCCTGCGAGAACCCCTCGAACCGTACGGCCGTTCATGATCAGATCCATATCCAGCACGACCTCCGTGCCTGGCGGCACAACGCCTAGAAGACCGCAAACGCCTAGGCGCGGCAAGGCGTCCACAGCCTGCCGAAGCACTTTGGGATTTCCGACACACTCAAGGCTGTACTCCACCCCACCGCCGGTGATTTCCCGGATTGCCTGAACCGGGTCCACCTCGCCGGCGTGCAAAATGTGGGTGGCTCCGAATTCCTTCGCCTTCTCAAGTCGCTCCTGAATTACATCCACGGCGATGATGGTGGTGCAACCGCACTCGACCGACGCGAGAAGAGCGCTCATACCCACCGGACCGACGCCGAATATTGCGATGGAGGCGCCGGGGCTGGGATGGAGGGTGTTCATGACCGCGCCTGCGCCTGTGCGGACGCCGCACCCCAGGGGGCCGAGGATTTCAAGGGGAACGTCTTTTCTAACCTTAACGATAGTTCTTTCATTCGTCAGCGCGAAATGAGCTAAGGAGGACTGGTAAAAAAAGGATCCGTAGATCACTTGATCCCCCTTTCGCAAGGTCGTGGTTCCGTCAGGACGAGCGCCGTTGAAATTGCAGAGGAAGAGGTTGTCACAATAGGGTTCGTTTCCCGACTTGCAGGAAGGGCAAGCCCCACAGGAATTCCAGCTCAGCGCCACGTGATCACCTGGTTTGACTTTTGTCACCCGCGACCCCACCTTTTCAACCACCCCGGCTCCTTCATGCCCGAATACAGCAGGAAAAGCGCGCGCGGGTGGAATCGGCAAATACTGCTCCCGCGCCGCCAGATCCGTGTGGCATATGCCTGTGGCCGCTACTCGGACCAGCACCTCATCGTCCATGGGTTCGCTGATTTCGAGTTGTTCGATAGTGAATTTCCCTGACCTCTCAAAAACGACTGCAGCTTTTGTCTTCATGGTTTTCTCCTCTGTTTTGTGTGTGTACGATCCGGAGATTGCTACGGTGTCCGGTTTTTTCTGATCAGACGTTTGATTTTGTCCAGCAGATCTTCTTTGTCATCCTTTGAAAACAAGCTGAGAAGGTTTTTGAGGGAACGGTCCTTTTCCTCTTCGATGCGCATGAGCGTTTTTTTCCCTTTCGCTGTGATTTGAAGGATGGTTACCCGCGCGTCACGGAGATCGGAATCTCTAACCAGAAATCCTTTTCTTTCCAGTCTCTTTACGATGCCCGTCATGTTCGCACCAGGAACAAGCATAATTCTGCTGACCGCGGAAAGCTTGTTCCTGCCGTCCAGAGAGGCGTGCAGGACTCTCAATACATTATATTGGGGGAAGGAGAGATCGTATCTTCTAAAAATTGAGGCATGGAGTCTTTTGAAGTTCTCTGCGGCCCTGACAACAGCCATCAGTACCTTTTCGTCTTCGCTTAAATCGCTGACGTAGGTTTTCGCGTGCTTTGGCCCCATGGTACGTCAAACTCCGAATCCGTTTGAAGCGGTGAAAGCGGATGTACCCTGGATCCTTGTCTGGAGTCTCTATTTGGTATTCGAAAGCATGCAGCCGGCACCCCAACGTTTACCATGGG
>JAWOJI010000091.1:0-5803 GCA_046481735.1 Desulfatiglandales bacterium
CTGCTGCGGCGTTCGCTGCGGCCGGAAATCCGTATCCCGGCTTACGTCCTGATCATCGCCTCGGTGGGATTCTTCTCTTGCTCCATCAAGGATAAAATGGTCCTCCACGCCGTTCTTGGCGTGAAAAACCAGGCCAAGTTCTCTTGCCTTTTCCCTGTAGGAACCTGCGGCCAAACGAACCTCCCCAAGAGGCTCCACGATGATCGCAGACTCGCCGATCACCGGACATTTGTCCTCGCAATACCCGCAACCGTTGCACCTGTTTTCGTCCATGACCGGCACGGTCACCGTGAGGCCTTCCACGAATCGAGACACAATTGCGTTGTAGGGGCAGATTTCATCACAAATAAGACACTTCTTATCCTGCTCCCATGCAATGCACCTGCTCTTTTCAATCCGGGCCGTGCCGATTTTCGCAAAAATCTTTTCCTCCAGGGGCAAAGGCCTGACAGCGCCGGTGGGGCAGACCTGTCCGCAAACGGCGCAACCCTGCTCGCACCCGGCCAGGCGGGCCGTGACTTTGGGTGTCCACAAACCTGAGAGACCCGCCTCAAACCAGACGGGCTGAAGCGTGTTGGTCAAGCAGGCCTTGATGCATTTGCCGCACCTCACACAACGGGCTTGAAAGTCAGGCTCGGGCAAGGCGCCAGGCGGCCTGAGCAGCCTCGAAGAGCGCAAAGCGCGCGGGCTTTCGCGACCGTGGAGGTGATGAAGGTTGCTCATTGTGAGGGCCGCCGCCGCCATGCCTGCGGCTCCGGCGCCCAAGACTCTTCTTCGACCAAGGTTGACCTCTTCTCGGAGCACTGGAACTCTCCTCGTCACTCGAAAGGAAACCGCCTGCTCCGGACAAACCTCCCGGCATCTGAGGCAGGTGACGCATTCCGAATGGGAGGTGCTCTTAAAATCCTTTGATATGGCGCCCATCGGACAGGCTCGAACGCACTTTCCGCAAGCCGTGCACCTCTCTGAAACCGTACGCCGAAAAAGAGGGCGCATGGAGAAGAGTGCGATCATGGCGCCTGCAGGGCAAAGATTCCTGCACCAAAAACGCGACCTTAGAGCGCCCAATGCGAGAACCCCAAGAACGAATAGACCGGTGAAGAGGTTGGTGTTGTATTGGGGCACGCTGAAATGGACAAAGGCAAGATGGTCCAGCCCTATGAGGGGGAACACAGGGCGAAAAACATCCAGAAAGAAATTGAGGAGCAGGAGGGCGAGCGGGTAAACCACAAACGAATAAAAGCGCGTAGCCAGGGATAGGGGAGAGAAGAGGAAAATCCAGGATATCCCCACGAGGGCCGAACCGCCAAGGGCCACGAGGAGCCAGTATTTCAGGTAACGGTGGGAACCCCGTTCTTCAAAACTGTTTTCTCCTTTCGGTTTCTTTCCTTGCAACCAATCCGCAAAATCAATGGTCGCGCCCAGAGGGCAAAGGTATCCGCAGAAGATCCTTCCAAGGAACAGCGCCACGCCTAAGATGACCAAAGCCAACGCGACCTTGGGAATGAAGGCCCTCGCAACGGCCATGGTACCCAGGGAGATGAGCGGGTCTAGACGCAGGAAGAGGTCCACTTCCACCCAGCCAGGGAGGGGATAGGCGGCCAACCAGAAAAGATAGAAAAAAAGAGAAAAAAGAAGGATCTGGAGGACTCGCTGAAACCTCATGAACTCCGGACCTCTTTCACGGCCAGCGAACCCACATCCATGTTGCCCAGACCGCGTTCATGAGCCATTTTGATGTGTTTGACCTGGCGCCCCTTGAATGTCCTCCCGTACCATGTCCCCATTTCGACGGCCATGGCATCGGCGGCAACGAAATCCGTGGACACGATGATCTTGTTCATGGGAAGCACCTTGCCCGGGCCGCCGGGGCCCCCGTCGGAAAGGATGCGGGAGCAATCGATCACGGTCAAGTGCGGTTTGAGAACCGTGCAGAGATCCACCACGGCTGCGTCAAGATCCATGTCCAGGTGGAAAGTTCTGCGATCATACACGAGACCCATCATCCCCTTCATCGAAAGGCTCACCCCTGTGGCGCTGTGGGATTTTGCCACGGGAACAGCAATGAGCACGTCCGTTTCGAGCACCTCTTTCATAATCATGGTCGTGGTCAGCGCTTCCGCATGGTCGATTTTCACTTCCTGAAAGAACCTTCGGTTGGTTACACCATGCACCTGTGTTTTTGGGAGACCGCCGCAGGCGCTCCTTATGCCGGACCTCTGCAAGGAGATCTCCGAGTTCCTGAGCGGATTGTCCAGGATCAGAACCGATCCCGCGCCGGCCTTGAGGCACATTTCGCTCAGCTCCCGCACTACATCGGGATGGGTTGTGGTCGCCCACTCCGGTGGATTGGGAAAGCTCATGTTGGGCTTGATGACCACCCGGTTGCCTGCTTGGACGAAACGATGAATCCCGCCCAGGGCCTCCAAGCCGGCTCTTGTGGCAGGACCGGGGCTTCCCCCGGCGACAACCAAATCAGGAAATTGTTCCGCAGCCCCCGTTCCTTTCCAGAAACCCGGCAAGGCTATTGCGGCGGCAAAGGCGGCGCATTCTGCCGACTTCTTCATAAAATCCCTTCGATTCAATTCACGCTTTTTCATATTTGAATTCCCTTCAGTACTTCTCCACCTTGCCCTTCCTCTTGAGGTCACTAACATAGACGTCTTTCTCTTCCGAGAATTTCACCCTTTGAAGGTGTTGTTTGATTCTCTCTTTCGATTCGTCATAGGAAACCGTCCGGGCCTCGCTGCGGTCTGTCAATTTGATGAGATGAAACCCAAAGGGGCTCTCAACAATGTCGCTGAGCTCGCCCTGCTTCATGGAAAACGCCGCATCTTCAAAAGGCTTCACCATTTTGCCTCTCTCAAAGTATCCCAGGTCGCCGCCTTTTTCGGCACTGGGGCACTGGGAGAACTCCTTGGCCAAAGAGGCAAAGTCCTCTCCCTTCCCGATCCGTTTTTTCACGCCCTCCAGTTTTTCCCTTTGCTTTTCTTTGGCGATGGGGTCGGTATCCTCTTCCAACCGTAGGAGGATATGGCTCGCCCGCACCTTTTCCGGCTCCTTGAAAAGATCCGGCCGGCTGTCGTAAAAGGATTTTGAATCCTCATCGGAAACCGTGACTTTGACCAGGATTTCCTTTTCCACCAGTTTCTGAACCGTCAGATCCTTTTTGATCTGGGACCTCAGGGTAGCTTCCGAAAGATTCATCTGGTTCATTTCATCCTGGAAGGTCTCCTCATTCGGAAACCTCCCCTTCAGCATGTTCATTCTCTCGTCGACCGTTGTTTCTTCGATCTCGATTCCTTTTTTGAGGCTCTCCTGGTACAGCAGTTCCTTATCGATCAGTTCATCGAGGATTTTGATCCTCAACTCCGGGATCATATCAGGCCGTATAGCCGTTCCCTGGGTGGAAAGGAAATGTTGCTCCAGCGCGAACATCTGACGGTTGACGTCTTCGTTGCTGATGTCGACCCCATTCACCAAGGCCGCTTTTCCCATGGCAGGCTTTTCTTCCCCGGTCACAACTTCTGAAAAAGCCGGTGCGAGCAGGGCGGAAAATAGGCAGAAAAGCCCCACAGCTTGTTTGATCCTCATAGCGTTCTCCCTTCTTGTTTTGTCTAGAGCATCGCAAGTGATGCTTTCATAAAGATTTCTTCTCGCTCTCCTTGAGCTTCATCGACGAAACGAGCCTATTCAAACTTTCTTGAGCCTCCATGAGAATGCGGTCGAAAAGCTCCTTCACTGTAGGCAGGTCATGGCACAAACCCACTCCCTGGCCGCATGAAACAACCCCTAGATCGATGTCTCCGCTCTCATACATCTCCTTTGCTCTTTGACCTGCCACAACCGTAAGGATCTCGGTCACGCCGGCCCGTGAAGCTTCCAGTTCCGCACACCGTCTCGCAGCCGTATTGATCCACACTCTATGGGTGGCCTCCAGAGAACGAAGAACCAGCATGGTGTCCCCTTCGCCGGCTTGCAGCAGGGCCTGTTTCAGCCGGTCGTGGATCGGGGCCTCCCTGGTGGTCAAGAGCCGGGTTCCCATGATGACACCCTCTGCTCCCAACGCAAGAAGGGCCACGAAGCCTCTTCCATCGGCAATGCCCCCACCCCCTATGACTGGAACTCTCAGCTCTTCCACGACGCGCGGGACCAGGACCATGGTTCCGATATCCAGCTTTCCCGTGGCGCCTCCATTTTCATAGCCCACGACCGTGACGAGATCGGCGCCCATTTCTTGGACCTTGAGCGCATAGCGCACCCCCACGCATTTATGGATCCAGATCATGCCTGCACTCTTGAACCGGCCACACAAGGCCTGGGGGGCAGTGTGCCCCGATGTTTCAACGATTTTGACGCCTTTTTCAACAAGCACGTCCAGGTAGTCGCTGTTGTCTACGGGACGCACCATGGGAAAAAGATTCAGGTTTACCGCAAAGGGCTTGTCCGTCAACTCTCGCACCCGATCGACTGCGGCGGCAAGAGACGCCTTTGTTCGGTACATGGCGGACGCAAGGATCCCCAAGCCGCCTGCGTTGGAGATCGTTGCCACGAACCCGGGAGTGGAAACCCACATCATGGCGCCGCCAACAAGGGGATACCGGATACCCAGCATTTCTGTAATCCTGGTCTGAATCATCGCCAAACGAGCCTATTGCCTTCCCGGAAGTCCTTTCAACATATCTCTGAGCCTCTCCTGTGGAGGTTTGGTTTCCCCTTCCTGAGGCTTGAGCAGATCCTTCGGAGAGGGAAGGGTTCTTTCCCGCAACTGCTGCTCCAGGACACCTTTGAGGTCCGGCCGAAAGCTCGGTTCGCTGAAGGTTCCTTTCACGAGGACCGGCACCATGATCCCGCCCCTTTCCTTGGTGTCGTCCTGGCCCTTGATGGTTGCCACAAACCTGGGTTCCACCCTGAGGTCAAGAGACTCATCCACCAGGTTTGCATTTCCAGTTGCCAAAACCCTGACAAGGGGCGATGCGAGGCTGCTCCCCTGGGTATTGATCATTCCGTTGGAAATCGTAAATGGTGCGACAAGCTCCGTGAAATCGGTGCGCGGCCTTTCACCGGCAGGTTGGTCCGGACGGAAAGCGGAAGTCACGTTGCGGACCATTCCGGCCAAGTCTATGCCCTTTATTGCGCCGTCCCTGAATACCACTTGCCCCTTGCCGTTCAGCGTCCTCTTGATCTGTTCGGGCTGCTCGCCGGCCATACTGATCGAAAACTGGGCATTGGCCGTTCCCTCAATCATGTCTTTTTGGAGAAGATCCCGAAGCAGGGGACCGGCCTGGACCGCTTTGGTCTCGACATCCATGGCGCTCCTGAGCACATCTCGGCTCACATCCGCACTCCCTTTCGCCGAAATCGTCCCCTGATAGAGCTTTGCAAGGAGCGGATTCAGTTGAAAAATCCCGTTCCGACCGGTCATTTTGAGGTCGATCTCCTGGATCGTCATGCCGCTTGCCTTGAGCGTTCCCACGCGCACCCTTCCGTCCAGCACCATCTTTCGCAGGGCCGTGAAATCAAGCTTTTTTGGTCCAGCCGGTTCGGCCGGCGCACCCGTTGCGGAACCGGCCGACGCGGTTTCTGTTTTCTCAGAGGGAGGCGGCAGGTAGCGGTCCAGATCGATTTTGTCCAGGTTCACATCAAAGGCGAGGTCCGGCTTGTCAAAATCCTTGGCTGTGAATGAAAAACCCACCTTTGATTCATCCAGTTCCAGGGCGCCTTCCGAGAGGCTCACTCTCTGAGTGTCCCCTCGAATTTTTCCTTTGACACTCACACGCTCCAAAGCGGCGCGGTCCGTCGT
>JAWOJI010000101.1:0-3839 GCA_046481735.1 Desulfatiglandales bacterium
TCGGCATCGAGCGCGATTATGCCGTCGTGGGGGGCGGGGCCAGAAACGAAGGGCTTGTCAAGGCGCTACAAGACATGAACGGGTTCGAGATCCTGGTTCCCCCGGATCCGCACATGACCGCGGCCCTGGGAGCCGCCCTGATCGCCGCTGAAACAGGCCGCGTGACATAAGGCTTTAGTAATACTATTCCGAAAGCTATTATTGGAGTCATACAGTCATGGAGGAACAGAGCAAACCATCAGATTCTTAAAAGGAGATCACGTCCATGCGCGAAAAAACCGGAGTCATGTCAAGAGTGGACAGGTACTATGAGGAGTATGGGCTCAGGGCCGCCGAACTGAGCCGTGAAGGGAAAAAAGTCATCGGGTACATTTGCTCTTTTGTCCCCTTGGAGATGATCACGGCCGCGGGGTGCGTTCCTTTCAGGGTGAGAGGGAATATCCGGGAGCCGATCTCCAAGGGCGACACATTGATGGAGACAATTGTGTGCCCCTTCATCCGGAGCTGTTTCGATTTGTCCCTCAAGGGGCGCTATGCGTTCCTTGCCGGCATGGTCATCCCCCATGGCTGCGACAGCATGGTTCGCGGCTACAGTGCCTGGAATTACTCGTTGGATTTGCCCTATTTTCACTTCGTAAACATCCCTTCCGTGGTCAAGGATTCTTCCTTCGAGTTCTTTCGCCATGAGTTGAATGCGTATCGCAAGAGCCTCGAGAAGTTCGTGGGAAAGCCCGTGACGGATGCGGATCTGTCAGCCGCCATCAGGATTCACAATCAGAACAGGAACAAAGTGAGAGCCCTCTATGAGTTCAGGAAACCCGATCCTCCGGTGATTTCCGGAACGGAACTCAGCAGGACGCTCATCGTCGCAGCCAGCCTCCCCATCGAGGAGTCCAATGCTCTGCTCGATGAGGTGTTGGCCGAGGTAGGAGCCCGAAAAACCTCACCCTTTCAACCGGGACCGAGGATCCTGATCGACGGCCCATGCGTGGACAACATGGAGGTGATGAAAATTGTCGAGGACCTCGGAGGTCATGTGGTGACGGACACCATTTGCAACGGCACCAGGGACAATTGGCCCAGGGCGAACGAGAATATTGATTCTTTGGATGCCCTCTCCCGTCGTTATCTGGCCGGCATCAATTGCCCGAAGACCTACCGGGAGAACAAGGCGGGGACCTTTGAAGGGGACATCAAGGCGAGGTTCGGAGACATCGGGTATTTCGCAAAGACTTTCAAGACGGATGGGGCGATCCTCTACACCTACAAGTTCTGCGATCCCTTTGGTTTCGAAGTCCCGGCGCGGAAAGCGTACTATGAATCCATCGGAGTCCCCCTGCTTTGCCTTGAGGATCTCTATTCCGCCGGGACCATCGGCCAATTGAGAACAAGAATCCAGGCTTTTATGGAGATGATCGGGTAAGAACAGCATTTTACTGCAGAGATCGCCGAGCACACAGAGAAGGATATCCTTAAACATGCAATTTATTGAAGGAATCGGCCATTACTGCCAAGAGTCACCGATTAAAGAAGCATGGACTCACTGCTTTTATTTCACAACATCTTTGCGTTCTCTGCGTGCTCTGCGGTGAACGATCACGAAGGAGGATCACGCCATGGCTGAAGAGCAAAAGAAACCCAGGAAAAGAATGACGGCAACCCAGGCGGCCGCTTCCATCGGCCCCATGGTCAAGGAATTCATTACAGGCGCCAACAGGGCAAGGGCGGAAGGCACGCAAAAGCTGGCCTACACCTTTATCGTGTGCCACCACGAAGAGATCCTTCGGGCCATGGACGTCCTTCCCGTATGGACGGAGAATTTCGCCGGCATCTGCGGCGCCAAGAGGGATGCCGAGCGTTTCCTGCAGCGTGCTGAATCCCTCGGCTTCTCCCGCTCCCTTTGCACCTACGCCCTCTGCGGCATCGGCTTCGACCAGTGGCGGGAAGAGCTTGGCCAAATGCCTCCAGACCCTCCGTGGGGAGGCCAGGCACGACCGGACTTCATGATTTCCAGCGGCCAGATCCTCTGCGATCCCAGGTCCAAGTGGTACCAGGCCTCCCAGCAGTACATGCCGGATGTGCCCGTTTACAACATGGACCTGCCCTACCCCATGTTCGAAAAACACCGGGATCACCGGGAAGTCTGGGACTATTACCATCAATACGTCGTCAAGGAGCTTCGGGGTCTCATCCGGTTCGTGGAAGAGCAGACCGGGAAGAAGATGGATTATGACCGCCTCGGCGACCTGGTCGATCTGAGCGACCGCACGTGGAATCTTATTCACGAAACCTACGAACTGCGAAAAGCCGTGCCCTCTCCCATGGGAACCGGAGACGCCATGAACACCATGGTGCCCATGTGCTTCATGATGGCCACCCAGGAGGCCTACGATTTCTTCGTGAATCTCAAGAAAGAGCTGGAAGAAAAAATCGCCAAGGGGGAAGGGGAAGTCCCGGATGAAAAGTACCGGCTCATGTGGGGCGGGGGCCTTCCATCGTGGTTCGCCCTCGGCGACTTTAATTACTTCAACAGCAAAGGAGCCTCCTTCCCTGTGGAGACCACGTACCGGATGATCGAGCCCCTTTACGAAATGGACATCCCCGAGACCGAGGACCCTGTCGAGCACCTGGCTTGGCGATGGCTGGGCTACTGGACCTTCTGGTATGACAAAGCAAAAAAACGACCGGGCTCGGAATCCGACGTGGAGCGCCTCATCACCTTCATCGAGGAATACAAAATCGACGGGGTGGTCATGCATGAGGCCTTTTCCTGCCGAACCTGGCATGTAGGACTGATCTGGCAGCTTCACCAACTGGCCAAGATTTACAGGCCGATCCCGGTGCTCCATCTCGGGAAAAGCGGTACAAAAGAAAGAACCTGCAGGGAGCTGCCCTCGCTCATTCTCGAGAGCGACATCATTGACATCACCTCCTACTCGGAGGTGGACACGCGAAATAAGATCGACGCCTTTATCGAAACCCTGGAATCGATCCGGCAGAACAAGACCGTCTGATATGGGATTCACCACCCGCTCGCTGCGCTCGTCAAAATCCTCCGCACAACAGCGGAGGAACTTGAGGCTTCGCATCGAGTGTGGTGGGGTCGGAAAATGGAATGGAATGAGCTCGCTTTTTCCGTCCATTTCCTGATCCCCACCCACGTCTTGAGCGATTCCCTTGAATTGCTCTGTACTATTAATGTGCATTTTCTTGAAATTTCGTTAAGCTAATTCTATGTCTCGTATGTGAACTTGTTTAGATCATTGGGATTTTGGTCATTCGAATTTATTTCGAATTTCGAGTTTCGTGCTTCGGATTTGGTTGCGGCTACGCCGCGCTGTGAACTCTGTGCCTCGGACGATCCCGAGCATATCGAGGGAGAGTGGGCGGTGAGACGATCTGTTTTGACTTGAGGGAAATTTGACCGAGTACTTTGCAGGCATAGACATCGGCTCCACCATGACCAAGGCGGTGATCTTCGATAAAGGGGTCATCGCCTCCGTCATAGGCCCCACAGGTCCGGAACAGCGAAGACTGGCCGACAAGGTGATGCAAGAGGCTCTCAAACGCGCGGGCCTTCCCCTGGATGCACTCACCTACATCATTTCCACGGGCTACGGCAGGATCAATGTGCCCTTTGCGGACAAACAGGTCACGGAAATCAGTTGCCACGCCAAGGGCGTCGTGCACCTTTTCCCCCAGGCTCGAACCATTATCGACATCGGCGGCCAGGACAGCAAAGGCATCACCATCGATGCCACGGGCAAGCCAACGAACTTCATCATGAACGACAAGTGCGCCGCAGGAAGCGGGAGATTCGTGGAGGTGATCGCCGACAG
>JAWOJI010000144.1:0-3353 GCA_046481735.1 Desulfatiglandales bacterium
TATTCCTTTTTCAGAAAAGCCATCGCACCCTCATGGATCATCCCCTCAAGCTCCTGCATGAGGGGGCTCCCATTGGGTTGCTTCTTAACATAACCGTAAATCAGATAAGCCACGATGAGACCGAAAATCCCCAGTATAGGGGCGAGCCACGTTATTCCCTGCATTACCGTTATTCCTCCTTGTCTGCGAAATCTTGTGGATTGATGATATTCATGGCCTGCACAATGCCCCGGCTCACAAACAGCTCACACGCATGCACCGCCCCTTTCAAAACCTTTTCCACGATTCTTTCCTCGTCTCTGTAAAAGGGGCGAAGAACAAATTCGTCCACAGGTTCATCGTAGCGCGGACGGCCGACACCGATCTTGACTCGGTTGAAAGCCTGGCTTCCAAGGTGCTGAAACATGGAGAGCACACCCTTGTGTCCCCCCCCTCCCCCGTTCTTTACGACCTTGATTCTGCCCAATTCGATGTCGAGGTCGTCGTGCACGGCCAGGATGTTTTCCGTCTCGATGCGGTAGAAACCGGCGCACGATCTGACCGACCTTCCGCTCTCGTTCATGTAGGTTTGAGGGCAAAGGAGGATAATCTCCTGCTCTCCGAGCCTAGCTCGACCGCTCCTGGCGGAAAAAGCACGGCCGCTCAAGCGAATACCCAGAACTTCAGCCCACCGTTCAATGACCATAAAACCGATGTTGTGACGTGTATTTTCGTACCTCAAGCCGGGGTTGCCGAGCCCCGCAATCAAAAACACCCTATGATCGCTCGAATTCACCCCCTTTCCCAGTTATCTTGCGCTGCTCATATGTAGAATCATGAAACGTTCCACCATGGAAAACTGAAACTTTTTCCGCTTTTCCGTGTGCCGTGTGCCGTGCGCCTTGAACCGATCTTCATGATTCCGATCCTTCTGCCTCAGGCACTGCTTCGCCCTCTTCTTCAACAGCTTCCTTGACCTCTTCGGCAGGTGCATGGGGCACCGCCACCAGGGCAATGGTCTCGTCCTCATCCTCCAGGGACTTGATCCCGGCGGGGAGGATGATGTCTTTCACGTGCACGGCATCGCCGATATCCAGATTTGAAACATCCACCTGGATGGATTCCACCATGTTTCCAGGCAGGCAGGAAACCTGGAGTTCCCGCTTGACGTGCTGGAGCATTCCGCCCTTCACGATGCCTGCAGGCGTTCCGACCAGTTCCAGCGCGATGTCAATCGTCAACTCCTTATCCATCGCGATCTCGTAGAAGTCGGCGTGGTAGTAAACGGGCTTGATCGGATCCGCTTGGAGCTCTTTCAAGATCACCGAGTGCGCCTCGACCCCGCGGTCCGACTGAATCTGGAGCTGGAGGATAATATTTTCGCTGGTGGTGCTCTTGATCAGCGCCTGCAGGTCCGAATAACTCACGGACAAAAGTGTCGGTGAAGCCTTCGGTCCATAAAAAACGGCAGGGACTCTTTTGTCCCTCCTGAGTTTTCTCGCTGCTCCTTTGCCCTTTGCTTCTCGGACTTGAGCAGATAATGTAACTTGTGCCATTCATTGCCTCCTGCAAAACCTGGGAACTTTGTTCACTTCCTGTGCAAATGGAGCACTGTATCTTTACCTTTATCACATTTCCCGTTTCACAACCATCAAAAATCTCCCTTGCTTGAATCAATAAGCCCCGAAGGGGCGTTTTATGAAATCTGCAACAGCAGATTTCATTTAGACAAACAAGGTGCTGACCGAATCGGAACTGTAGATGCGCTTGATGGTCTCCCCCAGCAGGTCGGCAACAGACAGCAATTCGATCTTGTGGCACTTTTTTGCCGCCTCCCCAAGAGGGATCGTGTTGGTGACCACCAATTTCTCGATGGGAGAAGCACTGATCCTCTCTATAGCAGGTCCGGACAGAACGGGATGGGTGCAGCACGCGTAGATCGAGGCCGAGCCTCTGTCGACCAGGGCTCGCGCAGCCTCGGTAAGCGTCCCCCCTGTATCCACCATGTCGTCCAGGATCACGGCGTTTTTCCCCTTCACCTCTCCGATGATGTTCATGGCCTCGGAGATGTTCGGCTGGTCGCGCCTCTTGTCTATGATCGCAAGGGAAGCATCGAGTCTTTTTGCAAAAGCCCTGGCCCTTTCCACCCCTCCTGCGTCCGGGGAGACGATGACCAGGTTGTTCTGAAAGTGGGATCGCATGTACTTGAGCAACACAGGCGCGGCAAAAATGTTGTCCACCGGGATGTTGAAGTATCCTTGAATCTGACCGGCGTGCAGATCCATGGAGACAACCCGGTTGGCGCCGGCCACCGTGATCAGATCCGCGACGAGCTTCGCGCTGATCGGCACGCGAGGCTTGACCTTTCTGTCCTGCCTGCCATAGCCGTAGTAGGGGATCACAGCCGTGATCCTCTTTGCAGAGGCCCTCTTCAGGGCGTCGATAATGATGAGAAGTTGCATCAGGTTGTCGTTTACGGGTGTGCACGTGGACTGGAGAACATAGGCATCCCTGCCCCGTGTGTTTTCATGGATTTCAACCTGTGTTTCGCCGTCGCTGAATGTTTTGGCAGTCATCTTCCCGGGCGGAATGCCGAGATATTTGCACACTTCTTCAGTGAGGCTCGGATTGGATGTACCGCCGAATAGTCTCATGATTTAACCTCTGGCTGGGGTGGGAGGATTCGAACCTCCGAATGCGGGCTCCAAAGGCCCGTGTCTTACCGCTTGACGACACCCCAGGAGTCATTGGTCATTGGTCATTTGTCATTGGTCATTTGGCATTTGGCATTTGGCATTGGTCATCGTTTTTCCGTTCCCACTTTCGCGCCAAAAAAACATCTCCCACGTCCTGGGAGATGAGGTGATCCCTTGCGGTTTCCGCCGGACCCGACGAACTGAACATCCCGAACACGGTGGGCCCGCTTCCTGTCATGAGTGCCCCTTCAGCGCCTGCGTTCAAAAGCGAATGCTTGATTTTTTCAATTTCAGGGAATCTGGCGGAAGTGACGGATTCCAGGTCATTCTCCAGAATCCTGGCGATTGCCACGGGTCTCTCCCTCAAAAGATTTTTTATATGAAAGTGTTCGTTTCCTGTCAACTCTTTTAATTGGAAGTTCCTGTACACCCAGGATGTGGAAACCCTGATCCTCGGGGTGGCAATGACGTACCAGAATTCAGGCCACATCGAAATCGGGTCGAGAATGTCCCCGATTCCTCTGGCGATGGCGGGCCTGCAGGCAAGGAAAAAAGGCACATCCGCTCCAAGGGTTCGGCCTGTTTCGTGCAGGTCTCCGTGTGAAAGGGGATTTTCCCACAATGCGTTCATGAGCAGCAGGGCGGCAGCCGCATCGCTGCTGCCGCCACCCATCCCCG
>JAWOJI010000178.1:0-21641 GCA_046481735.1 Desulfatiglandales bacterium
CTTGACATTTGCGATAGCTCTTGTGGATTTTGGAGTCATCCCGGTGACGTAGAGGCGCAGGACGTACTTTTCATCTTTGGATTTTGCCAGGGCCTTTAGAAATTCCTTTTCGGTCGTTTCGGTTTTTTGTCTGCCCATTAGGGTTGCTCCATTGATTTATTTGACGATCTTGGCGGCAGGCTGTATATCGAGCCCGACCAGTACGCGCTCCGTATTGGCCAGATCCCCGATGAGCTTCTTCACCGGAGGAGGCAGTTGCCTCACTAGAGTAGGGATTGCGAGGATCTGGTCTCCTTTTGCGAGCTTGGGGTTTTTCAGCAGGTCCACTATCTCGATGCGGTATTTGCCGGCAAGGTGCTCCTCGCAGATTTTCTTGAGATTGGCAAAGGCCGCAATGGACTTCGCGGTCTGTCCTGCTACATACAGCCTCAGGATCCAGACCCCTTCGGAAGTTTCAGGCATGTCCAGTTTCTTTCTTCCTCCTGGCGTATTTCCCACCTTAAACCTCCTTTCCGCTTTTCCTACGCGCGCCCTCCTGAACCGTAGAATGATCAGCTTTGCGCATCCGGCCCACTTGTTTTCGTTCTTGATCGAGACGACGCTGCCGTTCTTTTTCCTGGTTCATAATCCTTTTCAAATCTCCTTTTCCTGCCTCAAGTTCGGACTGCAAGGCCGCAACCTGGGCCTCGAGGGCTTTTTGCCGGCTCTCAAGACCGTGCTTCTTCAGCTCCATCTCTTCCTGACGTGCGGTTTCCGCGCCTTTCTCCTCAAGTTCATGGGCCAGCCGTGCCGTTCCCGTGAGGACCCCGGACGGACCGACAAAGACATCCAGAAGTTCAATTCCCCGGTCCGTCAACAAGAACTCCCTGATCTGGTTCGAGGTGGCCATTCCCCGGGACTTGAGAATGTATAGTCCCCGATTGCGCTCCCCCCCGGCTTCAATGTCCCGAAGCAGAAGCCAAGTATCGGCCAGGGAAGAGATGGCCACGTCCGTTGCTTCGAGAGCGCGGGCGCCGGAGGTCAGGTTGGTGAATATCGACGTGATTTGATTCATCTTCAGAAAGTCGATCAACCGGGTCAGCATTGCCTTGACATTGAGGGAACTCCCCAGGCTTATGAGGTTTGTGACAGGGTCCACGACTACAGCAGCAGGTTTGAACTCATCGATAACCTTATGCATCGTCAGTAGGTGGGTCTCGAGCCCGTAAACCGACGGCCGATGCGTGTGAAACTTCAGGAGCCCCTTTTTCGGCCAGGGCTCGAGGTCTATTCCAATGGAGCGCATGTTGCGAATGATCTGTGCTGCGGCTTCTTCAAAAGAAAAAAAGATACACCGCTCTCCGCGCCGGCAGACCGCATCGACAAAGGACGCAGCCAGGCTGGTCTTCCCTGTTCCGGCCGTGCCTGAAAGTAGGATACTGCTTCCGCGGAAGAACCCCTTTCCTCCCATCATGGTGTCGAGCCGGGGGATACCGGTCGAGATTCTTTCGGTGACGACGGGGTGATCCAGCCCGACTGAGGTAATGGGGAGGACTGAAATCCCTTTTTCTTCTATCAGGAAAGGATATTCGTTGGTGCCGTGGGTGGAGCCCCGGTATTTTGCGATGCGCAAGCGCCGTGTGGAAAGCTGTTCCGTCACCCGGTGGTCGAGGAAGATGACGCAATCGGAAACATATTCTTCCAACCCGTGGCGGGTGAACGTATTGTCCCCTTTCTCGCCCGTAATGATTGCCGTCATCCCTTTGCTTTTAAGCCATCGAAAGAGCCGGCGGAGCTCGGCACGAAGGATCAAGGGATTCGGCAATCCCGAGAAGAGTGACTCGACGGTGTCGAGGACAACTCTTTTGGCCCCGATCGAGTTAATGGCAAGTTCAAGGCGGATGAAAAGGCCTTCCAAATCATATTCACCGGTCTCTTCGATCTCGCTCCTCTCAACGGCGACGTTGTCGAGCAGAAGTTCTTTGGAGTCAGAAAGACGATCGAGATCAAAGCCCAGGGAAGCCACATTCTTGGTCAGTTCTTCCGCGGTTTCCTCGAAAGACATGAAGACCCCGGGCTCATTATACTGGGTGGCCCCCCTCACAAGGAACTCCATGGCGAAAAGGGTCTTGCCGCAGCCGGCAGCCCCGCAAACCAGCGTAGGCCGTCCCCTGGGCAATCCTCCGCCACAAATCTCATCAAGGCCTTTGATCCCCGTCGGGCATTTATCAAGTGCTTTAAGCAAGGTCGTCTTTTTCTCTCTCCGAGCCATCATTGCCCTCCATACCGGTTCAAAACGGAAATCTCAAAGAAAACCGAGAACCGCCGGATGCGCAAGTATGCAGCCACTACGGGTATTCAATGTGCCTTCGGTTCTCTTTGGGAAATCCGGTCTACCGCCGCATGAATGAGGCGAGATGAACGGCTGCACACCTCACAAGCATATTAGAGTTCTTTGTACTTCAACACGCACGAAATAAAAAGGAAAAAAAGGAAGGCCGTTGATGGATCCCGAAATCCGCCCCGGTGTGATTTTCAGTGCCACAGTTTCTCAAAAAAGTGCGTAGTCCCCAGGAAACCGCCCACCTCATTTGTTCCTGCATTTCTCCCGTCCGACAATCCCGCATTGGAGATATGGTGGTACATCACCTCCACGTCCACGGTCCAGCTTACATCCGATGAAATAGTGGAGCCCGATGCTGCCCTGGGGTGTGAACTCAATGGCCTGCCCGATGGCCGATTGCGACAAATCTCTGTAAGCGTCGTTTACAATGACTCCGGCGCCGATTTGGAAATAAAGAGCCCATTTCGGATCGGGTAGAAGAAGGTTGTAGCGGCCAAGAAGAGAGAAACCTCTCAGGTACCTGCCGGAGCCCTTCAAGACGACTGAGTTTGTAAGCTCAAAAAGGATCTCGAAATTACCTGTGCCGAAATATTTCGTTTTTATCGGTTCGCTTGCCATCCATCCCAAGCGAAGATTGCTCTGAGCATAGTTGAATGCTTGATGATCTTGAATCCACGACACGGGGCCGAATAGCGCTCCTGCCAAAAATTGAGCGGACAGTCGGTTCTTGACAAAAGCCGCTGACGGTGTGGAGTTGGGGATTTCCGAGTTCGCCTGCCGAGTTTCAGCAAGGGAAGGAAAACAAAGAAGAAACAGGAGGAAGAAGGGAACCGTCATTTTCAAGCCGGTGACCATCCTCCGACCTCTCGGGAGTGTAGGGCAGCCCACCGCGGCTGCCCTACTGGTTACTGCTTACTGGTTATGAATTTCCGGCTCCTCCGGATGGCCTCGATGTTCTGCTCAGCCCACTCATCGACCCGTCGTTCTTTTTCCACGTAGGCGATCAGATTTTCAGACAACCGGGTGCCCTTCTCTAAGGCGTCCACGACCTTCATTCCAGCTTCTTTAGGTCTCATGGGATTGACGTAAACCACGCCGTCCTTTTCGCCAAATCCTCTCGTCCTGAGCACCCGTGACGCTCCGCTCGAACTGAGAACCAACATCCCTCTTTTTTCAGTCGCGCGATATTTCTGTGAAAGAATGTACTCGAATGCCACGAGATTCATGCCGTCTTCCAGGGGGGTGACCAGCATGACGTCCACCTCTCTCATGAAACGATAGTTCTCGGGCGCGGGGAGGCCCTGGTCCAGGTAGACGATCACCTCTCCTCCCAGGTCTCGATTCTTTTTTTCCACTTCTTCATCCACTAAGGCCTGCAGATTCTGGTAGTCCGGGTTCTCCGACCTGCTCGGCGCAGTGACCTGGTAGAAGCGCGCTGATTTTTCCTTTTCTTTCAGCGCGGCAAGGGTTCTGGAAAAAATCTCCAACCTCTCCAGAAGCCCTTTGGTGTAGTCACATCGCTCCAAGCCGCCGAAGATGATCCGGCCCCCTTTTCGATCCCTTGAGATTCTTTTGGAAAGAGGTTCCCCGTCTATGGAATGCTCAAGCTTCTTGTCCGCCGACACTTCGCGGAGAATCCCCACCACATCCAAACCGATGGGAAGGGCGCCGATCGTGGTCACGCCATGCCGGTAGCTTATTTCATAGCAACTGTCCACGACACGAATATTTACAGGAAACCACTCCTCAAGGGCTTCCAGGAAATTGTCGCAATACTCCTTGGTGTGAAATCCGATGAAATCGTTGGCAAGCATGCCCCAGGTGATCTTTTGGAGTACGCTCTCCATGCTCTCGCCGAAAGGATCGTACACAGGCGACTTAACCCTTTTCCTCTTGTCCTGGCGGAGGAGGCCCTGGATTTCATGGATGTTGAAGAAAGGGGTGTGCATGAATTGCCCCACATGAATCCGCTCCCTTTCCGCCTCGGAGTACCCCTCTTCAATGAGCAGGGCTTTGTAGAGTTCTGCAATTTGCATGAGATGGTAGTCCTGGTTCCACACCACGAACTCCTCTTTCCGGCCCATGCTGCGGCGAATTTCGTCGGAGATGGTATTGGCGAAAGTCACGGCGCTGCTCGTGTACTGGATGAAATCGTTTTTTTCAAATTCCGGCCTGGGGAACGCTTTGTTTTTCTGGTAAAATAGGGGCGTCCGGGTAAGGTGCATGATCGGCCAGAGAAAGCCATTGGCGAATTTGCTGTAATAGCTGTGCATGTGCTTGGTGTCAAAGAAGACGAAGCGCATGAAGAAGTCATAATCTCTGTAGCGGAAGTGCATTCGCCGGTCAGGCCCGATTTCGATGTGGGGGAACTTTTCCGGGGAATGGCTTTTTCTCGCCATCGCCTCAAACAGCCACTTGTAATGCCCCCGAGCCACATCAAAATCCATGTCTCCCATGGAAGCGCCGATCCACGTAGGCTCCCATTTACCCCGTCGGAGAAGCCCTGCCATGGCCTGCACCAACCCTCCTTCCCCGAACCGGGGAGGATCGGGGGAAGTGTCTTGTTTCAGGCACGCTTCTGCTTTGGAAAGGAAATCTTCGGAAAAACTGAAAGGCCCTCGATTGGAGACGATGACAAGATTTCCCATGTCCTTTACCCCCTATTGTGGTCGTTGTGCTATTTTTTACCAGACCGGGCTCAACCAAGAAATGGGGTCTTGCATGCATTGGAAAGCTTTTATGTATGTAGGGCCTGCCGTGGGATTCTGCCGGGTTATTGATGCGACTGCAAGGGTTCCTGATTCCCGTCTGGTGTCAGTACCCACTGAATGACCCATGATCCGCTTTGCGAATCCTTTTCAAGGCAGACCACTTGCCCGGTTCGAAACCTCACTGCCGGTATTTCCGGCGACCTATCGACGAGACCGGCAAGCAGCCTTTCCATGAACGGGAGATGTCCTACAAACATGGTGTTTTCATAACGATCCATCGTCGCAGCCAGGCGTGAAAAGTCATCGTTCGGCCCTAGGCCGCTCATTTCCTGAACGCCTTCCCGGGACTTCAATGCGCTTTCAAGGATCCGGGCGGTTTCATACGCCCTTTTCTTTCCGCTATGTCTTATGGAGGCCAATTCCAAAGCGTAACCTCCTGCCGACGCAGCGACGCGCTCCACTTCCTTTCTGCCTTCCTCCGACAACCCCTTATCGGGGTCCACGTGGGCGGGAAGATTTGCTCCGTGCCTTACAAGATAAATTGCCATGATCGCTCCGTCAGACTCAATGTCTGTCATTCTCCCTATGGTTTCATGAAAGGCGAAGTGGGAATTCAAATACACCTTTTCCAGAGAGCACCTGCCAGGCCCAGGGGCAAGATGCCGGTCCTCACGGTTCCACCTCCACGATTTATCTCCTCTTAATCGGTCTCGGTTCCAGTAGGGGGCTTCGGGATTGAGGAATCAAGTGCAGGCTAGGGTTCAAAGGCCTTCAGGATCAGGGAGGCGTTCGTCCCGCCAAAACCGAAGGAGTTCGACATGGCGGCCCTGATCCTGGCTTTACGCGCCACGTTGGGGACAAAGTCCAGATCACAGTCGGGATCCGGCGTTTCGTAGTTGATGGTTGGAGGCATGATGCCATGCTTGATGCTCAGGGCGGTGTATATCGCCTCGATACCACCCGCTCCGCCGAGAAGATGGCCTGTCATGGACTTGGTGGAACTCACAGCCAACTTGCTGGCGTGTTCCTCAAAAACCCTTTTGATCGCTTTGGACTCTGATTCATCGTTCAATTTCGTGGATGTGCCGTGGGCATTGATATAATCGATGTTATCCGGTTTAAAGCCCGCGTCCTGCAAAGCATTTCGCATGGAAAGGACGGCGCCCACGCCTTCCGGTTCCGGCGCAGACACATGGTAGGCGTCGCCGGACATGCCGTATCCCGCCACCTCGGCATAGACCTGGGCGCCCCTCTCGAGGGCTTGACTCATTTCTTCTAGAACCATGATGCCTGCCCCTTCCGCCATGACGAAACCGTCCCGATTCAACTCAAAGGGTCGAGACGCCTTTTCCGGTTCCTCGTTTCTCGTGGAAAGAGCACGCATGGCACAGAAACCGCCCAGCGCAAGAGGCGTAACCACCGCCTCCGATCCCCCTGAAATCATGGCGTCCGCTTTTCCTTCCCTGATGAGCCTGAAGGACTCTCCAATCGCATGACAGCTTGCTGCGCAAGCGGTTTCGATAGACAGGTTCGGTCCCTGGACGCCGAATTCTATGGCAATCTGGCCGGGCGCCATGTTTGCAATGATGCCGGGGATGAAAAAGGGGCTGATCCGCCTGGGCCCTTGTTCGAGCAAAACTTTGTGGTAGTGCTCAAGCATGGTGAGGCCTCCAAGTCCGGAACCCGTGACGCAGCCAATTCTGTGGCGGTTTTCATCGGTAATCCTCAGGCCCGAGTCCTCCATCGCCATCCTGGCGGAAGCCACGGCATAGTGGACAAAAACGTCAAAGCGCCGCACCTGCTGCTTGTCCATAAAGTCCTCGGACTTGAAGTCTCGAATCTCTCCCGCGATTTGAGAGGGGAACGATGACACATCGAACTTCTCGATCCTCCGGATTCCGGATTTCCCTGCGCACAAGGCTTCCCAGTTTTTCTCGACGCCGGTGCCCAATGGAGTCACCATGCCCAGGCCCGTGATCACAACCCTTCTTCCCATTGCCCCCTCTTCTTTGCGCTCAGCACACACTTTTCCAAACACTCACTCGCCAAGGGCTTTCTTGACATAGTCAATCGCGTTTTGAACGGTAACGATCTTTTCTGCATCCTCATCCGAGATGGATACGTTGAATTCTTCTTCCATGGCCATGATCAACTCGACCTGGTCCAGTGAGTCGGCGCCCAGATCGTCGACAAAAGAAGCGGTTGGGACCACGTCCTCTTCAGCCACATCCAACTGCTCGCATATGATCTTCTTGATCCTTTCAACTAAGTCCGCCATACAATACTCCTCCTTTTGCTCATCCAAAATGGCAATTCTACATCAGAAAAAATCTGTTGGAATAATACGATCACTCATGATGATCACATGAAAAGACCACCGTTCACATGAATCACCTGACCGGTGACATAGGCGGCTGAATCGGAACAAAGCCAGTAGACCGCCTCGGCCACGTCTTCAGGTTCACCCGCCCGGCCCATCGGAATGAGATGGAGGAAAGACTCCTTCACTTTTTCGGAAAGAACTTCCGTCATTTCAGTACGAATGAAACCTGGCGCCACAGCATTCACGGTGATGCCCCTTCCGGCCACTTCCCTGGCCAGGGTCTTGGTAAAACCCATGATCCCCGCCTTGGATGCAGCATAATTGGCCTGGCCCGGGTTCCCGATCTGCCCTGCAACGGAAGAAACATTCACGATCCGGCCACCACGCTGCTTGACCATTGCCCTGATGACCGCTTGCGAGCAGTTGAACACGCTTTTGAGGTTGACCCTGATCACCGTATCCCACTCCTCCTCGGACATCCTCATCAACAGCGCATCCCGGGTTATCCCGGCATTGTTGACGAGTACGTCCACTCTCTGCAGCCGGGAAAAAATTTCCTTGAACTGAAGGTCCACAGCTTCTTTCGAGGAAACATCCACTCGATGACTTTCAGATTCCACCCCCTTTTCCCTGAGCATTCTAAGGGTCTCCTCAGCAGCATCAAGGTCGGGGTCATAATGCATGAGGACGATTCGGGGCTTTTCTTCGGAGAATTTCAACGCCACCGCCCTTCCGATTCCTCGTGATCCCCCGGTAACAACCACGACTCTGGGTGTGTTTTCCATTCTCTTCCTTTCGGGTCGGCTTATTTATGAATTTTCAACCCAGGCCGTTCGCTCTCGGGGTTTATTCCTCCCCACGCTCGATCAAAGTTTTCCCGCGGTACGAACCGCACTGCAGGCACACATGATGGGGAAGCACAGGTTCGTGGCACTGGGGGCATCGTGCGGGGTTGGGCATTTTCGCATGATCGTGGGACCGTCTCATATCCCGTTTGGATTTGGATTTTTTTCTCTTTGGTAAAGCCATCTCACTCTCCTTGAACCTTCAGTTTTTCGAGCTTCAGAAAAGCCGGGTGCCCGCTTTGGCCCACGCATCGGCACGGAGCGACGTTCAGGTTAGCGCCGCACTGGGAGCACAATCCTCGGCAAGTCGTTTTGCAGACGCATCTTATGGGCACAGAGAGATAGATCTGCTCTCGAATTACGTCATCAAGATCTATCGTTTCTCCCGCAACAAAGTCAACCTCCATCTCTTCGTCCAACAACTCCAAGTCAGCCTCATCCTGCGCAGGCGTCCGCATCACCAGGTAAACATGGAACTCGTCCTTGAGTTCCAGGTCAAAGGGTTCCAGGCAGCGATCGCATCGAACGCTCAAGCCTCCGTGAAGCGCTCCATGTAACAAAAATTTGTCCGCCGCTTTGGAGATTTTTACATGTACATCGAGGGGCCGGCTGAATCCCAAAACCTGTCGGCCACGATCGACAAACCTCCACCAATCCTGAGTCAACTTTTCTCGAATGCAGGTCTCCTCTGTGACGGACTGGAGATCAATCAGCATGGGGGGATACCCACTTAAACACAATCTACATCAATTGATCCAAACGTAATATAAATGAACTACTATATAGATACCAAAGTTTTTGTCAAGCAAATTAATCTACTATGAAGAGACACAAGGCGATACTGCGCAAAGCCCGGGAGAGGCACTCCATGCTTGGCAAGTCGGCTTTCCGAAAAAGCCGGGCGCATCAGCCATAAGGATCCGGATCGGCAGCGGGGCATCCTAAATCTAAAGTGTTGCCTCCATTCCATATTGACGTACTGTCCGTTAGCAATTAGACTTTTAGTAACTGCTTAACGGGTTGGCTTTTTGAAATACCGCGCTGCCGCTTCCGCGATTGATGTTTCTGGGTTTTTTAAAAGGCCGACGTTTCACAAAGAACTTAGTTCATGAAATGCATTGATGGGAGGATGGCGCTGTGGGCGGAGGCGTTGCAGGGGGCGTGCTCGGCAGCACTGTCGGCAGCGGTCGAGGTTCGACCATCGCCGCCGTGGTGGGGGCCCTTGCAGGCGCCGCAGCAGGAGCGGCAACAGAGGAGCAGATCACCAAAGCCGACGGTCTCGAGATGCTTGTGCGCCTGGACAGCGGAAGGCTTGTCGCGGTGGTGCAGGAAAGCGACCTGTGGTTCTCCCCCGGGGATCGAGTCCAGGTGCCGACCGGTTCCGATGGAACCACGAGAGTTCGCAAGTGAGATTGAGTGTGAACATCCTGCTCTGGATTTGCCTGTTTTGGTCCCTTTCCGGAGCAGCGGCTGCGCGAGACGCGTGTGGCAGCCCGCTGAAGGATCTGGAAACCCTGATCGGGGACAGGGACGCAGCCATGGTGGCCGATTCGACCGGGAAGATTTTGTTCGAAAGGAATGCGGACACGCCCCTCGTTCCTGCGTCGATCCTGAAGATATTCAGCTCCCTGGTGGCGATTCATCACTTGGGTCTTGAATATCGTTTCACCACCGAGTTTTACCTGGATGACACGGACAACTTGACCATCAAGGGGTTCGGCGACCCCCTGCTGACTTCGGAGACAGTCGCCGAGATCTGTACGAGCCTCGCTTCACTCACAACAAAGGTTGGCGATATCGTGTTGGACGACTCTCACTTCGCCCAGCCCCTTGTCATCCCGGGAGTCTCGTCTTCAAGCAGGCCCTATGATGCCCCGAGCGGCGCCCTTTGCGTCAACTTCAACACGGTCTTTTTCAAGAAGAAAGACGGTGCTTTTGTCAGTGCGGAACCCCAGACGCCTTTGTTGCCTGCTGTTCTCGACCGTGTGCGCTCTTCGGGGTTGAGCATGGGGCGCATCGTGCTTTCCCATGATGAAAACGATGTGACCCTTTACGCCGGCCGCCTTTTCGAGCACTTCCTTCGGGAGGCGGGCGTGAAAGTCACCGGGGAGGTCCGCCTGGGCCCCGTGCGACCGGGAAAAGATCGACCTGTGCACCGCCATGTCTCCTCCTCAACGCTCAGAGACATCATCGCGAAGCTTCTCGATCACTCCAACAATTTCACTGCCAACCAGATACTTATCGCCGCAGGGGTAAAGGCTTTCGGCCCGCCCGGCAGCCTCGAAAAAGGCGTAGCGGCGGCCCAGGTCTTTGCCCAAGACAGGCTTGGCCTCAAACACACCCGTATCAGCGAGGGATCGGGTGTCTCACGGAACAATCAGGTGAGTGCAAAAGACATGGCTAGGGTCCTGGATGCCTTCACACCATACCACACCCTTCTGCGCAATGAGGGTCGGGAATATTACAAGACCGGAACCCTGCGCGGGGTCAGCACCAGGGCCGGTTACATGGAAAACAGCCATGGACAGCTACACCGGTTTGTGGTGATGTGCAACACGCCCGGCAGATCGGCCGAGCAGGTGACTCGGAGACTGTTTGGCGGGTTGGATTGATCGGCGATTCACTTCCCTTTGCTTTTTCCCGGGGTCTTTTTCTGCAGCCCGGGCGGATACCGCTTCGCCACCTCGGTATGGTATCGGTAAGGCTCATGGGTGTCCATCTCAAGGGTGACGTACTCGTTCACATCGATGCGAATGGCCGAAGGAAGGGACACGGAGGCCGTCCAGTTTCCGCCTGAATAGTAGAAATACAGGCTTCTTCCCGTGTCGTAGTACACGTGGGACGAGGGATAGTAGTAGTAGTGGTGCTTGGCTCTGTACCCGTGTGCGGGCGCCCATGGCGGAGGGCCGGCCGACCTGGCAGGGGGCGGTGGCGGTTCGTGCCGGTATGAGGGCTCATTCCCAACACTCACCCTTGTGGAGTAACATCCTGACGCAGCCAGCAACGAGAGGCCGACCGCACAACTTATGCCGAATCGAAAAAGCCGCTTCCCCATTTCATACTCCTTCAGGCAGCATTCCGGAGCACCTGCCGAAAACCACTTATGCCGGATCTTCCCGCACAACGATTCACGTCAGGGGAATATTTGTTCCTTTTCCCAGGGCTTCAGACCCAGAGCGGCCAGGATTTTTCTTTTTGTCTCCTGCCTGCAGGCTACGCCTTTCTCGACCCGAGCAATCGTCAACTGAGATATCCCTGCCTTTCTCGCAAGCTCGGATTTACTGATCAGCAGATTCTCTCTCACCTCTTTCAATCGATTCGCAACCAAGAAGCATCCTCCAAAAGTTTTGCATAACTTACTATAATTTATTATACTTGTCAATAATTTTTAAGGTGATGGAGCGATCAAAATTTGGTCCCCGAGTCTCATCCTTTGATCTCGATATCGAGACGCTCCAGCGTTTTGGGTGTGGGAATGCCGTCCTGATCGTATCCTCGCTTCCTGTAGTAAGCAGCCCTAAGTCTGTCCAGGGGAATGGTCCGTTTCTTGGAATCGCATGCCCGCCCTTCCTTGAGAAGCCGTTCCGGCAGCGTGTCGTGCTCCCGACGGATTCCTTCCCTTGTGTTCATGTGTCGTTCGAGAACCGTGATGCGCTCTCCCGCTGCCAGGAACTCCCTCCCGGAAAGCTTGATGCCCGTAACGGCGGACCAGAAATCCCGGTACATTCTGTACTCGATGAGGGGAATCGCCATGGGATGGAGTTCCTGCATGAGGAAACCCAGTATGCCACGGGGGATATACTTCTGTAACGGAGGTTCGAGCAGGTAGGCGAACATCGTGAACAGGCATGTCTGGAGCGAGTTCACACAGTTGTTCAAATTTTCGAAAAATCTCACATAGTCGGCTTTCGCCCGCACGGCGTGAGGCCTGAGCAGGTTCAGGAACACTTCCTGACCCACCAGAAAAGCGGAGAGATGGCAGCCCCCCCGATTGGCCACCGCAAAAGCGAGGGCTTGGCCGAAAGATCCCCTTGGATCGTATCCTGCCAACTCAAGCCCTTTCACCTGCATGGCAAACGAAGTCCCGCCGTGTTTCTCGGAAAGCGCCTTGCTGCCGAGGGCCATCTCCCGCCCGAAACCTCTGAAATGGGCAATGTCCATAAGGGCTTCTGAAACCCCCTCAGGGGATCCGAACTTCAAAGGGCTCCGGATCATGCCCTTCTCCGAAGCCTCCATCACCCAGGCAAGGGTTCCCCCTGCCGAGATCGTGTCCAGGCCCATCCTGCCGCAAATCCCGTTCCACTCGGCAATCCTGCCCATGTCAAAGACACCGAGGTTGGAACCGAGCAGGGCCACGGTTTCATACTCGGGTGCAGAGACTTCCTTGTTGTTGAAAATTCCTTTTTTCCCGCACAGGATCGTGCAGGTCCTGCAAGCGTTGTGGTGGGTGCTACGATGTTTCCGGGTCTCTTCTCCACTGATCTGCCAGGCCATGGGAGGGGTGCCGTCCCTGAAATTCCTCACCGGGAGAATTCCTCCGCCCAGGCAAAAAGACACATTGGCCGGAGTCCCGAATTTCCGGTAAAGGCTCCCGGTGATCTCATTGCTGTTGATGTAGCAGGCGGCTCTTTTCTTCAACTTCTCGAACTTCGCCTGGTCCACAGGCCTGATTTGGTAGGCGCCTCCTTTTGCCACAACCCCTTTCAGATTCTTGGAACCCATCACTGCGCCCATGCCCCCACGGCCCAAAAAACGTTCGCCCGATGCGATGTTGGCAAAACGGACCAGGTTCTCGCCGGCAGGCCCGATGACGAGCGCGCCGCATCCCTTGGGTGCAATTTCCTCCTGGACGGAGAAGGTGTCCATACCCCACACCTTATCAGCGTCCTTGAACTCAACGCCCCCTGATGTCACAAAGAGATAGATGGGATCCGCAGCCCTGCCGCGGATCAGGAGACCGTCCCAGCCCGCCGTCTTCAGGTGCATCCCGAAAGGTCCGCCACATGAGGCGGATGCCATGATTCCAGTAAGGGGTGATTTGGTGACCGCGGCAAATCTTCCTGAGCAAGGTGCGCCCGTCCCCATGAGCACTCCCGGCATGATGGCAACGAGATTGTCCTCCCCCAGGGGATCCACGCCCGGCCGTATTCGGTCGTAGAGGAGTTTCAGGCCCAAACCCTTGCCTCCGAGGTAGAGCCGGCGTTCACGAGGCTTCACTTCATAGATCTCAACGCTTCTTGTAGAAAGGTCGACATCGAGAATTCTGTTGCCGCTGCCTACGATCTCTTGCACGCCTTTTGCCTTTCCTGGATCACGTGTCATCTACCCCAACCATCCTGCGAAAAAGAATCGCACAAATGCCTATATACGCCCATTCCCACCATCTGCCAAGGGTCGGGAGGCGGTGGCCAAGAATTCAAGGTCCACCACCTGGGGAGGAGATTCCTCGAAGTTGAGAGACCCGGACCTCGAATTCTTTGCCACTGCGAAACGGGGTGGAGTTTTTTCGTGAGATACCCCCTTTCGGAAAAGGTCATGGTCTGCTCTTCCGGAACAGTGTTTTTGGCTATGCAAACACTTTTGAACGATACAGCATGTCGGCTTTTTGAAGCGCTTGAGTCACCCGACATTTAATGGTAGATTCCAAACTGTAAAGACCCGTGGCTCGCTCACCGACCCGTTTCGTCTTGAGCGGCTTTCAGAGCCTTTTTATCGAAGTCGGTTCCTCGCCTATCATCATCTTTAAGGGAATGAACATGGAAAAGCCACGAACCTATGATTTCGTCATCGTCGGCTCCGGCTTTGGGGGCAGTATCTCCGCCATGCGTCTCACCGAGAAGAAACATGACGTGCTCGTTTTGGAGCGAGGCAAACGTTTCGGCGACAAGGATTTTGCGAAAAGCGATTGGAATATCCGGAAACATCAGTGGATACCCGCGCTTCGCTGTTTCGGTGTCTGGCAGAACACGCTCCTCAACGGAATCATGATCCTTCACGGCAGCGGTGTCGGAGGGGGCAGCCTGGTTTATGCGAATGTTCTGATGGAGCCTGATGAACAATTGTTTTCAGCTCCCGCCTGGAGCCGTTTGGCCGACTGGAAAAGCCTGTTGCGTCCGCACTACGATACCGTGAAGCGCATGTTGGGGGTATCGACAAACCCTCGCATGTGGCCGGCGGATGATGCGCTCATGGCTGTAGCCTCCGATCTTCAACGGGCGGACACATTTCGGAAGACGGAAGTGGGCGTGTTTTTCAACGAAGAAAAGCCCGGCGAGACCGTTCCTGATCCTTACTTCGGCGGTGAAGGGCCTGATCGTTGTGGGTGCACCCATTGCGGAGCGTGCATGGTGGGTTGCCGTGAAAATGCCAAGAACACGCTGCTGAAAAATTATCTCTATTTTGCGGAGAAATGGGGGGCCGAAGTTCAACCAGTGGCCACGGTAGAAGACATTCGACCCCTATCGCCCGATCAGAGGGATGGCTCGCGGTACGAGGTGTTGTATCGAAAAACGACTTCATGGCCTTTGAAGCCCCTTAACCGGATCAGGGCGCGCAATGTGGTCGTATCTGCGGGTGCGTTAAACACCAACAGGCTGTTGCTTCGATGCCGCGATGTCACCCAATCGCTGCCCGAGCTTTCGGCAAAGCTTGGTCATAACATTCGGACCAACAGTGAATCACTGACAGGGGTTACGGCCCGTGACAACGAGAGGGATTATTCAAAGGGTGTGGCCATCGGATCGATTTTCAGAGCCGATGAGTCGACGCAAATGGAAGCTGTCCGTTTTCCCAAAGGCTCCGGCGCCACTCTGGCCATGCTGGCAGCGCCTCTGATTGAAACAACACAGGGAACCGCAATCCGCCTGGCTGAAACGGTGTTCCTGATTCTCAGACACCCCATGGACTTCCTTCGAACAAGGGTGTTCCCCGGGGTAGCGAGAAGAACGACCGTCATTCTTACCATGCAAACGCAGGATAACCTCATGGTTGTTCGCCTGGGGCGGAATTTGTTCACCCTGTTTCGGAAAGATCTTGTTTGTGAACACGACAAAACCAAAACCATCAGAGCGGACGTGGAGATCGCTCGACAGGTAACGAAATTGTTTGCCGACCGTGTCAATGGAATCCCTCAAGGCATGATGAACCAGAGTCTGCTGAACATCCCCGGGACGGCTCACTTCATGGGAGGCGTTCCCTTCGGGCAAGACGCCGATGAGGGAGTGATCGATCTTCGTTGCCAAGTTCATCATTACCCGGGTCTTTATGTGGTAGACGGCTCCATCATGCCGGCAAATCCCGGGATAAACCCGACTCTGACGATTGCGGCGCTCGCTGAGTATGCGATGGATTCAATCCCGCCGAAACGTGGCGCCTCTCCCCGCAAGCCGCTGATGAGAGAAGCCGCAGTTCTGTGAGCCATAAGGAACAGGAGCTGCGGTGAAGGGCACGAAGATAGAATTGCAGGCGGAGTAAAGAAGCGACATAGTAGCACTGTGGAGGCAAAAGGTGGACCGCCGTGACACTTCGAAATCTTGACAAGTTTTTCAAGCCTTCCTCGATTGCGCTCATCGGCGCCAGTGAAAAGAAAGGCGCCATCGGCTGGGATATCATGAGGAACCTGATCGGAAACGGGTTCAAGGGCCTTATACTCCCCATCAATCCCAAGTACGACCGTGTGCAGGGAATCAAGGCGTACCCATCGCTTTCGCGCATCGATGAAGCGGTTGAACTCGCCGTCATCGTCACACCCATATCCACGGTTCCCTCCATAGTCCGGGAGTGCGTGCGTACGGAGGTGGCCGCAGCGATCATTATTTCCGCAGGGGGCAGGGAAATCGGCGGAGCCGGCCTCAAAATCGAAAGAAGAATCCGAAAAGAAGCCGCGGGGAGTCCTCTTCGGATTCTGGGACCGAATTCCTTTGGGACGATCTGCCCGGAACTGGGCCTCAATACCACCTTCATCAACCGGATGCCTCTGCCTGGAAAACTGGCATTTATTTCCCAAAGCGGCGCTGTCTGCGCGGCAATGGCCGATCTCTCCAACAAAGAAGGCATCGGGTTCAGTCGTTTCGTCAGTGTCGGCTCTATGCTGGATGTGGACTTTGGAGATCTCATCGACTCCTTTGGAGAAGATGATTCGGTCAAGAGCATCCTCCTTTACATCGAAAGCCTTTCCAATGTCCGAAAATTCATGAGCGCCGCTCGGGCCGTTTCCCGCGTGAAACCGATTGTGGCGCTCAAGGTCGGCAGGAGTGAGCAGGGAGCAAGGGCCGTCGCTTCTCATACGGGCGCATCCACCGGCCAAGACGCCGTTTACGATGCTGCATTCAGACGGGCCGGCATCGTGCGCGTCGCAACCCTGGAAGCCTTTTTCGATTGCGCAGAGCTTCTCGACAAACAACCACGTCCCTCAGGAAGGAGGCTTGTGGTAATCACGAATTCAGGGGGCGCCGGCGTCATGGCCGCAGACGCCATTGCATCCTATGGCCTTGAGCTTGCGCCGATAAAGAAAGAAATCCTGACCCTGCTGGATAAAAAAATGCCCCCTTCCTGGAGCCGCAAGAACCCTGTGGACATCCTGGGCGACGCGACACCCGAGCGATACGTGAGTGCCGTGGACGGCTGCGTTGCATCGGAAAACACGGACGGCATGCTTCTCATTCTGAACCCGCAGGCCATGACAGACCCTGCAGACACTGCGACTATCCTTGCCGGGCATTTGAAACCCAAGCCCTATCCTGTGGTGACGGCGGTTATGGGGGGCGTTGTGGCTGAAAAAGCAAGGGACGTCCTGAACCGGGCGGGCATTCCAACCTACGAAACACCGGAGAGGGCCGTCCGTGCTCTCTATTATCTTCATGAATATGACCGCAACCTCAGAATGCTTCAGGAAATCCCTCCCAGGCTCCAAAGCGGCATCGACCCGGACCATGAGGCTGCAAGTCGAATTATTGAAGAGGGGCTGAAAATGGGAGGGCTGCTTCCTGATGAAGAGTCGAAGAAACTTCTGGCTTCCTTCGGAGTTGTCGTCAATCCGACGAAGTCGGCCCGCTCTTCAGAAGAGGCCGTTCAAAGCGCCCGACTCGTTGGCTACCCCCTGGTTATGAAACTGCATTCGTGGGGTCTTTCCTCCAAAACGAGCGCCCATCGCTCCTGCAAAGATCTCCGAAGCGAGGGGGAAGTGCGAGAGGCTTACCGAGAGATCATGGAGCGCGCTCGGGGGCTGGGTATCGACCTGGAGAAACCCGGGGTAACACTCCAGCCTTTTCTCAGGAACCCGGATTATGAAATTTTCGTAGGGGCCAGGCGCGACCCAAACTTCGGGCCTGCCATCCTCTTCGGCATGGGGGGAACCTTCTCCGACACGTTCGGGGACAGAGCCGTCGGCCTTCCGCCGCTGAACCGCTCTCTTGCCCGAATGCTCATGGAGGAGACCAAAGTGTTCCATGCCCTCAGGGGAATCGACGGCAGGGCCGCCGCCGATTTTGATCTTCTTGAAGAGATGATCGTTCGCCTTTCTCACCTTGTGGCTGATTTCCCGGAAATCGTGGAGGCCGTCATAAATCCAATCCTGGTGAAAGACGGCAAGCCTGCAGTGGTCGAAGCCCGTTTCCTCCTCGCGCCGGCGCTTGTCAAACCCCCGCTTCACCTGGTGATCAGCCCCTACCCTGAAATGTACGAGGCATGGGAAGTCACATCTTCGGGTTTCAGCATGTTGGTTCGGCCGATAAAGCCGGAAGACGCTCCACTCCTTCTCGAGCTCTTCGAGAGCATGTCAGCCAGAAGCATCTATTACAGGTTCTTCAGCCCGCTGAAGTCCATTTCCGGGAGCATGCTCGCCAAGTTCACACAAATCGATTACGACCGTGAGCTCGCGCTCGTAGCCGTTGAAAAGAAAGGGGACCGTGAACAGATCATCGGCGTGGTCAGGCTTGTTTGCGACCCTGAAAGGAGGAAAGCTGAATTTGCGCTTGTGGTGGGTGATCCCTGGCAGGGAAAAGGCGTGGGCAGACGACTGATGCAAAGATGTCTCGACGCAGCCAGGGATTATGGAGTCGAAACTTTGCGGGGCGAGGTTCTGGCCGAAAACAGCGAGATGCTGGCCCTCTGCCGGAGTCTCGGATTCCGGGCCGCGAGGAGCCGCGAGGCGGATCAGTACCTGCTCACAATCAACCCTTAGCACAGTCTCCCCGCATGATCTTCGTTTTGCAGTTTTGAGAGAGAGGCCCCCAAGCCCGATGCCCACGAGGTTTCAATTTCTGCATTATTGCATATGGTTAAGAATCGAATTGCCAAAAAACGACATATAATTTATAAGACCGTGTACGATGGGGTGGTATAATCTTTTGGACTGTGTCGCCCCAAGGGGATTGCTCTCCTCGGAAACGTATCCGGAGATGGTTCATGATTATCAGCCTTGTCAATCAAAAGGGAGGGGTCGGCAAAACCACCCTTGCCCTCAACATCGGGGCCGGTTTGGCGCGGAGGAACCTTCATGTCGGGTTCATCGACGCGGACCCCCAGGGAAACGCGTTTCAATGGCAGGCCATAGAAGCCAACATCGCATTTGAGGTCAAACATTTGCCTCAGCCGATTTCCCACGAGGATATCGCTCCCTATGACTCCAGCGATACGGTTCTCCTGATCGACACACCGCCTGCAGTCGGTGAAATCGTTTTTTCCGTTCTGGCGGTTTCCGATCTTGCAGTCATTCCCGTAGCACCCAGCATTCTCGACATCTGGTCAACCCGCAGCACGATTTCCCTTGTGGAGGAGGTCAAGAAAAGCAACCCCAAACTTCGCGAAAAGCTGCTGGTTTCCCGAAAGATTCCGCGGACCAGGCTCGGACGAAACGGAAGAGAGGCCATTGAAGCACTGGAGGCGGGGGTTTTTGAGACCGAGATTTCTCAGCGGATTGCCTATGTGGAGTCCATGATCGCCGGGGTCTCTGTGTTTCAGTATGCTCCGCACAGCGATGCCGCAATGGAAATGGAGAGGCTCTGCGAGGAAATCGCCGGGCAGATAGGGCTTCAATCCCAGGACAGAATTTTGGACGGGAAAAGCAATTCCTTCTTTCAGGGCAAGGGGGAAGGGTTTGTTCAAAGTGACATTCCGTGATCCTTACCGATCGGGGAGCGGGCCGACAGTTTCTGAGAAGTCAACGTTCAACAGATCCGGCACGAACATGGCAAAGATCAAGAAAAGGCGTTTTCGGTGGCGTGCTTCAGCTTCTCCGAGTGTGATCGGATATAAGCTCTACTGGACGGAACAAGGCGACCTCGGTTACGATTCCCATTCCGTTTTTATCGGCAACGTCACACAGGTCATTCTTCCCGACCAGGTCCATTCTTTTCCCATACGCGACGGTTCTATTACGTTGGGCCTAACCGCGGTTAACGAAATCGGGAACGAATCAGACCTGATCACCCTGACAGCCCCTTTCCAGTTTTCCGTCCCTCTGCCGCCGTCCGGCCTTTCCTTGGAAGCCCTGGTGGAGTATCACGTGACCGTCTCACCGGACGAATCCAGGTGTCAGGAGATGCCGGCAAGCCGAAAGGCCGATCTTGGTGAAGCTCAAAACCCCCCTCCGTCCTCCGAGGGATAGGGTTCGTCGTTTGCAGCGTCGATTTCCAAATTGTCTTGTCTATCTTCCTCAGGGAGCGTAAGATTGCCTAAACAAGCGATCGTGTCACAGGTCGGGCATCCACTACCTCTCTCGGACAGGGAAGAGCGCATCGTCAATGAAGGGATCTCAAGGTAAGGCGGGAAAAAGAAGGGTCACCCTCAAGGTGAACGCTCCCTCTGCTAAGGAAGTCATCGTTGTTGGAGACTTCAATAACTGGAATCCCGAGGGACACCCGTTGGAAAAAGATCACGAGGGTCTTTGGAAAGTCAGGCTGCACCTCGCTCCGGGGAAGTATGAATACAAATTGCTGGTCGACGGCCGGTGGTGGGAAGGCGCCCCGGATGGGAAAACCGTCCGAAATCTCTTTGGTACTTTAAACAGGTTGCTTTTCGTGCCTGAGAAGTGATCAGCCTGCCGATTGCACCGGGCCGGCAGAACCCTTCTTTGTTCCACGCTCCTCAGGGACACACAATAGACGAAAGCAGGGATGCCACCGGACTATTGCCCAACGGGGACGCAGCGTTCATCGGGTGAACGAGCAAGAACGCCGCAATAGCAATGGCCAGAAGCACAGAGGCAACACACCAGTAATTCATTATGATCGGCTTGTCCATCTCCCCACCTCCCTCGCAATTCAAACTTCCCTTTCAAGCAACCTAGCAATTCCGGTACCAAAACGGACTTTCTCAAAGTTATCCTCTGATTGCGGATGGTTACAGACAAAAACCGCGAAACGACGCGCTCCGCGGGGTGTTTCAATTTGAACACATCTTTCGGCAAAATGTTTTCAAAACAACACACTCTTTCCTGAACCTCGTCCTCCTGGTCATGTAACCCATTTGCAAGCGCAAGTTTTGAGGTCTTGTGAGAGGGAAGGTCTTTGAATTTTACGTTTGCAGGCCCAAGCATGGGGGGGTTTTTAGGGACTCAAACCGGTACGAGGCTTTTTTGTTTGACAGGGTTCTTTGAAAGTGACTACTTTGACACAGAAAAAGGCATGCTGAACATGACGCAGCCTATTGCGGCTGGAAGATCAAAATGACATTGGCTCACCTTTTCTCCCCGTTTCGGATCAAGGACTGCAGTCTTTCAAACAGGATTGTCATGCCGGGTCTCGCGTCGTTCCTCATAGAAAACGACGGCTCTATTACAGACAAGGCCATAGAGCACTATCGGATGCGGGCCTCAGGCGGCCCGGCCATGGTCATTGTGGAAGCCTGTGCCGTGTCACAGGAAGGGATCGTCTCCCCCCACCAAGCCAGGATTTATGATGATCGATTTGTAGAAGGCCTAAGTTGAATTTTTGACTTCCTCTGATACCATTTCAGTAATATCAACAATTCCGCAGTCTTCTTTTCCAGTAACTGAAATTTCTCTTGTTTCTACAGGCATGAAACGATATTATCAGGCCAGATTAATATATTCTTTCAAGCCCTGAAAAGTAGGTTAAGTGTGGTTGATTCAAATCCGGATTTCTCTATACAGGGGTAAGCATCAAATAATTCCCAGCTTTTCCGGACAGGCAAATTGTTCTGAAACTCTTTTTAATGTGAAGGTAGAATTAATTCTGGGACGAGCTTATAGTCTTCAAGTAAGATGCTCACTTATTTCACTGAAATATATCCGGGCTTCGTTACCGAATTACTATCTGAAAGATTCTTTGCTGAAAAGTTAATACTACATCTTCCTGCCTTCTGTATTTACAATGAGTTTTTTGGCTGCTGACTTCATTGCAGAAATAGTTTTTTGCTTGAATTCTGTAACAGTGCCAGGATAAAAGATCGGGTTAAAATATTAAGGTAAAGATATTTAG
>JAWOJI010000188.1:0-7131 GCA_046481735.1 Desulfatiglandales bacterium
GAGAATGTCCGATGAGGACCTGGCGGGTTTATTCGATTCGCTGGGCGGCCTTCTTAAAAAATACCTGACAGAAGAGGAATACCATCGCGTCTTCCTGAAGGACGACGAGTAAGCGGAGAGACTGGAGTTCTGCCGATGCTGCGGTTCAGGGATCTGATTCTTCTCGTCGTCATCTACTCTTCCATGCTGGGGGGCATTCTTGTGCCGAAGGCGGGGGAAGCCTTTCAGGCCCTTCCCCTGTACTGCATGATGAGCTTACTGTTGCTGAGTTTTCTTTCCATTAGCATCACCCAAATCTTACAAACCCTCCGAAAATCTGCGCTCCTCATAGCTGGCTTCCTGCTCCTCCGGATGATTCTCATCCCCCTGGGCGTGGCTCTTTTGTTTCGATTCATCTGGCCGGCATACAGCCTCTCCGCCCTGCTCCTGACCGGAATCTCGACAGGGGTCGTGGCCCCTTTCATCTCAACCCTGCTCCAGGCCAATACATCCCTGGTTCTTGTGGTGGTGGTTCTCTCCTCCCTTCTGGTCCCCTTCACCCTCCCGCCCCTGGTGGATCTGCTTTTTTCACAGACCATGGACTTATCCCTGCTCGGCATGATGCGCACTCTCTTCATGGTCATATTCGTTCCTGTGATGGTTGCCGAAATTCTTAAACGAATCTCCAGATCACTTGTCCAGGGACTGATCCGGAAACAGTACTACTTCTCCCTGGTTCTTTTCACTGTCACCAACCTGGGGATCTTCTCCAGGTATTCGGAGTTCTTCTACCAGGAGCCTATGACCATTCTAACAGCGGCGGCGGTAGCCTGCATCTTGGGGGGTCTGTATCTTCTGGCAGGACTGCTGCTTGCGTGCGGAAGGCCGGTGGAAGATCAGGTCGCTGCGGTCATCTGCCTGGGGGTAATGAACAATGTTCTCGTCATCGTGTTCAGTTCCGAATTCTTCACTCCTCTGGAGCCCACAGTGGCAGCCATGTACATGATTCCCTTCTTCGGGCTTATTCTTCCTTTGAGAGCCTATAAGGAGTGGAAGAGAAGGAAGTGATGGAAGGTTCAAAGAATCGAGGAGACAGAATATAGAAGAAAGAATACAAGGGAGGGCAAGAAAATAATAGGACAGAAAAGTGACAGGACTTTTTTTGTTTTGGATTTAGCTCATTGGGATTTGATTTGACATTTGAACTTTGACATTTGTCATTCGCCGAAGATCTTTTGGGCTGCTTTCCTGTACGTATTGAGCACCTTTTCGCCGAAACAGACAAAAACCACCTTGGACAGGGTCTCGCCCGTTTCCAGGAATTTCTTTGTCTCCTCCAATGCGATCTCCGCTGCTCTTTCAAGAGGGAAGCCGTAGGCGCCGGTAGATATGGATGGGAAAGCCAGCGACTCGATTTTGAGCTCCTTTGCGGCTTTGAACGAATTCCTGTAGCAGTTTGCCAAGAGGCGATCTTCGCCCCCCTGCCCTCCTCTCCAAACAGGCCCAACCGTGTGGATAACGTATTTGGCAGGAAGGCGGTAGCCCTTGCTGACCCGTGCCTCGCCCGTGGGGCAACCGCCTATTTGCCTGGTTTCTTTAAGAAGCTCCGGTCCTGCAGCCCTGTGGATGGCGCCGTCAACGCCGCCTCCCCCCAAAAGAGAGGTGTTGGCTGCATTCACAATGGCAGCCACCTGCTGCTTGGTGATGTCGCCTTCGACGATCTCAATTCGTGGGTCCATAGGACACCTCCGTAACTCATTCATTTCCCTCCCCTTACCCCTCCCACCAAGGGAGGGGTAAGATTAAGGAACTTTGTGAAAAAGGACGGAACAGGTTCACTTCAGTCGAGCTAGAGCCCCCGCCATGCGATCCATGGCTTCTTTGAGCACCGAGTGGGCGGTAGCGAAGTTGATGCGGATGAACCCTTCTCCCGGGGGTCCGAACTCCGCCCCATCCATGACAATTACCTTGGCGCCGTCCTTCAGATATTCGCACATCTCCCTGCTCGACATCCCAAAGGAGGCGATGTTCGGGAAAAGAAAAGGAGTCGCCTGAGGCTCGGGGCACCAGACGCCGGGCATTCCTGATAGACGTTCCAAGCCGTAGTCCCGCATCTTTTTCAGGTGTGACATGAAATCGGGAAGCCAAGCCTTTCTGTTTGCAAGCGCCGCCTTGGCCGCAGCCTGGGCCAGCGTGTCGGCGTGCACAACCATATCATGGATCCGGCGCCTGAGCTCCTTCTTGTGCTTGTTCCTTGTGGTCAGATAGGCGATGCGATATCCCGGTATTCCAAACGCTTTGCTGAACCCGAACACAGTCACGGTTCGTGCGTACAAATCTTCGCTCAAGGAGGCCATGCTGATGTGCTCCCCTTCAAAAAGCATATCCTCGTAAAGCTCATCGGCGAAGATCAGCAGGTCATGTTCTTGGGCCACCTGTGCGATGCCTTCCAGTTCCTCCACCGTTAGAATTCGTCCGGTGGGGTTATGGGGATTGCACACCATGAGCATCCGGGTCTTGGGCGTTACCCTTGCTTTTAGGTCTTCAAGATCCACCCTGCCGCCATTCTGAAAATCCAAGGGATTGAAAACCGGCACAGCCCCCGCGTTAACAATGTTGTGAATAAAAGGCGGATACACCGGGGCAGGACTGATAACCGCCTCTTCTCCAGGTTTCAGAAAGTAGTAGCACACAAGGAAAATGGCAAACATTGCGCCTGGAATCATGTGGACGTCATCAGGTGTAGCAGGGATTCGGTTCAGCCGGATGAGCTTTTCGCAGACCGTTTCCACCACGTCCGGGTCGCCCCCATAAGCGCCGTACGGGGTGCGATCCTCGTTCACTGCCCTGATGACCGCTTCCTTGATTTCTCCGGGGGCCGGAAAATCGATGTCCGCTACAGAAAGGGAGATGACGTCCCGATCCCAGGGGCCCCATTTCAAGGCGGCCCTGGCGTGCAAGAACTCTCGATCAACCTTGTCGAATCTGGCCATGACTTCTCCATGAAGGTATCGGCATATGAATGTTGCGGGTTCCCATACGTTTTATCCCGGAAGAGCGGTACATATACGTCAGAGTAAAAACCCTTTTCAACAAGAAACGCTCTTCTGCCACAGATAGCGGCTCACCTGTAGGTTGCCATTTTCTTGTGCAGCTCATGCTTCTGCATTGCCCCCGGCAAGGTCTCTTTCAGCTGTCCCTTCTCAAAAACAAGGATCTGGGGAACGCTGAAAATATTGTAAGAGGAAGAAAGAGCCTGGTTCTCGTCCACATTCAGCTTCCCAACCCTGATCCTGCCTCTTGATTCTCTGGCATATTCATCAATAACCGGCAGAAAGGCCCTGCACGTCGGGCACCATGTAGCCCAGGCAAAAACTGCTGTCGGCAAAGGGGATTTCAGCACCTTTTCCTGGAAATTGCCGTCTGTTACCCTCAACGGTTGGGGCTCAAAAAGCTCCTCTGTTTTCAGAGTTTGCCCACATTTTCCGCACCTAGGGCCCGCATCGATCCTGTTGCCTGGAATTTTGTTCTTGGTTCCGCACCCTGCGCAACGGAACAAAAAAACGTCCATGGGGCGATCGGGCTTTCCCCGTCCATCATTGTTCAGAGGCGCTCCGCATTTTCCGCATTTCGCGCCCAGGCCCAGCTTTTCGGGTGGGACGCGGTTCTTCGCCCCGCACGCCGAACATGGCACCACCTGAGAACTGACTGAATCCATTTCCATCCCCTCCTTCACCCCTCAAAGAGACCCCTCCATTATCTCGGAATCTTTCGGCGGAATTAAGATAAGATCTGCACCGGCGCTGTAAAGGAGAAAGGCTCACAGCACGGCGTAAAGGCCCCGAAAAGCGAGTGCCATCACGGTGCCGACAGCGGTGTTGAAAAAGAGAGTGAAAATCATGCCCCGGTTCCCGATGGTGGAGCGCAGCATACCCAGGGTTGCGAGGCAGGGGATGTAGAAAAGGCTGAAAACCGTGAACACCATCATTTGCCCGGCCGTCATGACAGACCCGAAATCACTCGTGCCCAGCGCCTGCACCAGCATGATAATGGTCAGTTCCTTCCTCAAGATGCCGAAAATAAGGGTTATACCCACTTCCTGAGGAAGACCCAGGACGCCGCTGGTGAAAGGGGAAAGGATGCCGTTGATCGGCGCGGCAAGATCGAGAAACTCCAAAATGCTCAAAATCACGCTTCCCACGATGAGAAGGGGCCATGCGATCACAATGAATTCCCGGAGGCGGAACCAGATTTTCCGCACCATCGTTCTGAATTCGGGCACTTTGTAGCTCGGCATTTCGAGGATCATTCCGGGTGAAAGATCGGGCATGTAGCGGGAAAGGACTTTGCCCGCCCCCGCGATGACGACGATGTTTAAAACATACAGAGCCAGGGCGCGCATCGGCCCAAGGTAGAAAGCCACAAGAGCGAAAATAATGATCGTGCGCGCTGCGCAGGGAATGAGAGTTACGAGCACTGCGGTAATAAATCGATCCCTTGCTCTTTCCATAATCTTCACGCCCATGATGGCGGGAACATTGCACCCGTAGCTTAACACGAACGGAATGATGGATTTGCCGTGGAGCCCGATGGCATGCATGATCGAATCCATCAGGAACGCCGCCCGCGGGAGGTATCCCACATCTTCGAGAATGGCGAGGCCCAACAGAAAAGGGATCAGGTAGGGCAAGACAATGCCGATGCCCCCTGAAAAACCCTGAATCAATCCATTGAGGATGTGAAAGAAAGGCGATTCCTCGCTGAGGTGGCTTCCCAGGTAGTCGGCAAAGCTTTCGAAGACGGTCAGTATGGGCTCTTCAACGTGCTTTCCCACACTGAACACAAGCCAAAAGAAAGAAAAGAGAATGCCCGCAAGGAAAACATATCCCAAGTACGGGTGCATGAGGAATTTGTCCACCTGATCCCTGTATGATTTTCCGGTGCGGGCCTTGACCTTGGCCACGTGTTCAAAGAGGTTCATGGCAAGGGAATGTCGTTCCGAGGAAACAACGACATCGGAAGGTCTCCCATGGCAATCGGCCAGCGACCGGCGAAGTCGGTCGACATCGCGGATAACACCGGGCTGGATTCCTCTGACCGTTCCTTCCAGCTCCTCATCCTTTTCAAGCAGTTTGACGGCCAGAATTCTCGGAGGCAGGTTGGTTTTTTCGGCTGTGCCTGGAACCAGGAGACCGGCGAGCTCTGAGATGGCGCGCTCAACGTCCAGCGAAAAGAAAAATGTCTTTCCTGTTCCCCCCTTTTTTGCGGTCTCAATTGCCGACTGAAAGAGCTCAGGAACCCCTTGACCCCGGGTTGCAATGGTCGGCATAACCGGAATTCCCAGGTCCTGGGACAGGTGCTTCACGTCGATTTCCACGCCCTTCCTCGCCGCTTCGTCCATCATATTCAAGCAGACAACCAAGGGAATCCTGAGCTCCAAGAGCTCGAGGGTCAGTTCCAGACTCCTGGAGAGCACCGAGGCGTCCATGATGTTGATCACCACATCCGGCTTCTCGTTGATCAGGTACCGGCGGGCGAGGAGTTCCTCCATCTCAGAAGTAGAAAGAGAGTAAATGCCCGGCAAATCGACAAGGGTGAAGCTTTCGCCGTTAAGGGTGACAGGGCTCGCAACAAAATCCACGGTCGTTCCCGGGAAATTGGACACAATGGTCTTGTATCCGGCAACGCTGTTAAAAAGCGCGCTCTTGCCGCAGTTCGGTTGCCCTACAAGAACGATTTTCATCAATTTCCCGCCAATTCCACTTCTATTTTTTCAGCCATTCCATGGCCGATCCCCACTTCGGTTCCGTGTATTTCAATCAACACCGGCCCTCCGAGAAAGCCGCTCCGAAGGACCTTAAGCTTGTCTTCAGGGTGTACTCCCAGCCTTCCAAGGGTTTGGCGGATCCTGTGGCCGCCGTGAATCTGTTTCACCACGGCGGGCGTTCCTCTTTCAAGTTTTTCCAGTGTGGTAATCATCTTGATGTCCTGCTCACATAATCGCTGTAGAAGCGCTTGAATTCTTTTTGCCAGTCCACATTGATTTCCGGCTCCCTTTCAATGAACTCCGCCACTGCGCGCAATCGCCTGACGGTTTCAGGGCTCACGGCATGTTCAATCCTGCAGGCATCCCGAGAAGCAGTTTCTTGGTCCAGGCCCAAAATCGATTCCAGGAAGTTGCTCAGGACCTCATGCCGGTGGGTGATTGCACCGGCTATTTCCTCTCCCTCCACAGTGAGTCTCACGTAGCCGTACCGCTCCTGAACCACCAGATTGCGGTCCTTGAGCTTCTTCATGGCGCCGACAACGCTGGGGTTCGTTACGGCAAGTCGATCCGCGATCGCCTTGATTCTGGCAACCCCGCTCTCGCAGCACAAATGGTATATCGCTTCAAGATAATCTTCCATTTGTGCGCTTAATCGCCCTTCCAAATTCATGGCTTTTTCCCCATTAAATTAGGGTCGCCTAACATTATAAGCGCATCGGAACTTTGTCAACAGAATCCTTGGAGGGTTGTTGCGAAGCGGAATAGATCCCCTGGAGTCTCCGCTTCGCAAACCAATGGGAGAAAGACCCTAGGTAGGATTGGACTCAGCAGTGAGGAGGGTTTCCTTCACGTCCGCAACATTCTGTTTTTCGGCCATAATTTTCGTAATCCCCGTAAACCCCTTGGTGTTCCCCAGCATGATGCAGCCAATGAGTACATTGTCGCGGATCACGACTTTTTTGTAGGTCCTTTCGTCCGTAACGGTTTTTGATTCAAACTGATTTTCCGCATCAATTTCGCCGGCAGAAGCGAGATCAATCCCAACGACTTTTAGGGTGTTCGCCATGACCGTTCCCTTGTAAACCGTTTCCGTGCCGGCCATGTTGCTGCCGGCCACCTGCCCCTGCTCCCTAGCCGCCGTCCAGATGCCGTAGGGAATTCCTTTGAATTCCGCCACATCCCCTGCGGCGAACACATCAGGCTGATTGGTTCTCATCCGATCATCCACCTTAATGCCCTTGTCGTGGTCCAGGTCAAGGACCTTGGCCAGTTCAAGGTTAGGTCTCACGCCGGCGGAGATAATCACCATCCCACAGGGCAAGGTCTCTCCTCCCTCCAGGTGGACACCCTCGACCTCTCCACTGCCTGCGATCTCCTGGGTTTTG
>JAWOJI010000117.1:0-7641 GCA_046481735.1 Desulfatiglandales bacterium
CATATTGGGAATGATCATGAGCAGCGGCTGGAGTTCCTCATCGACCCTTGAAAGGGAGGCCTCCAGTTCCTTGATCTCCGCAGAAACCTCCTTCATCTGAGCGATGAGCGCGGAAGCGTCATGCCCCGCTTTTTTCATGCGGGCGATTTCGTCGCTCACCTTGTTTCTTTGATGACGCAAGCTTTCAAGAACACCCAGGATCTCCCTTCTCTTCCCATCCACCTTTTCAAAAAGCGACAGGTCCAGAGCGTAGTTCCGATCGGCAAGCATCTTTTTCACGTCATCCAATCGGGATCGAATAAATCTCAGATCAAGCATGGGTGAACCCTTTCCCCCAAAATCACACTGACTGGTAACCGTTTCGCTTTTTGAAAACCTCATGAGCATCAGGGCCGGCAAACTTGAATTTCAAAAAGCCAAACGGTTGCAGAGGCTTTTAGCACGGTTTTTCAGAAAGGGTCAATTCTTTTGGCAAAAAACATTGATCCCTTGTCTGACAGCCATTACTATTGTCTATGATTTTGTGAGGATTTCTTTATGGTTCAAAAAGAGTCTGAGAAAAACACACAACCTTTTTCCCTCTGGAAGGCATTCAGCTCCATCAAGCTGACCCTGTTTCTGCTCATCCTTCTAGCGGTCGCGTCCATTTTCGGCACCCTCATCCCGCAGCAGGAAAGCGCCATGAGGTTCGCCGAAAACTTGAGTCCCACCCTGGTCAGGATCCTGGAATCCATGCAGCTCTTTGACATGTACCACTCGTGGTGGTTCAGATTCATCATCGGAGCCCTGGCGGTCAACCTGATCGTTTGTTCTCTCGATCGGTTTCCATCGAGCCTGAAACGTTTCCGCTCCACCCCGGGCGCGGACAGGGAAAAACCCTTTGAGGATCTCCCGGAAGACCGAAGTTTCCCGGTGAAGACGGCTTTTGAGCCCGCCTCGAATCTCGTGGGAGACCTGCTCAAGAAGAACTACGGAAAAGTGGAAAGGAAGGAGAAGGGGGAAGCGACTTTCTATTATGTGCAAAAGGGACGATTCACTCATTTTGGGGTCTATCTCGTCCACTTGAGCGTCCTCCTGATTTTGATCGGAGGCATCGCCGGCTCGCTCTTCGGTTTTCAAGCGTTCGTGAATATCCCCGAGGGAGAAGAAAGCGACAGGGTTTTCCTCCGCAAGGAGCGGGAGGCGAAACCACTTCCCTTTGCGGTTCGCTGCGAGAAATTCACGGTGGAGTTCTACCCCAACGGGACACCCAAGGAATACCGGTCGGACCTGGTGTTCCTTGCCAACGGCGAAGCGGTTTTCGAGGGCCCGCTCCGGGTGAACCATCCCATCACCTTCCAGGGCATTACCTTTTACCAGTCCACCTACGGAACGCTGCCCGGCAACCAGGTTCGGCTAAGCTTGAAGCGTGAAGGGGACGGACAGAACTCCTTCGTCGATGCCCAAGTGAACAAGCCCTTCGCTTTGCCGGGGGAAGAAGGAGAAGCGGCGGTGACGGCCGTGAGATCAGACTTCATGAGAATGGGGCCCGCCGTTCAGCTGGAAATACGGCCCAAAAGCGGTGAGGATGTGCAGCTCTGGGTTTTCAAGAACCACGAAATGATCGAGCAGCGTTTTCCCGGCATCTTTGAAAGGTTCCCAAGGTTGAACCCAGCTTCGTTCAAGCCTTACAAATTCTTTGTGGAAACCATGGACTCAAAATTCTACACGGGCCTCCAGGTGAGCAGGGATCCGGGCGTTCCCCTCGTGTGGGCCGGTTTTGTGAGCATCATCATCGGTCTTTTTGTCACGTTCTTTTTGTCTCACCGCATGATTTGGGTTCGCCTATCCCGGCGGAAAAAAGGCGCAAACATCGCTTTGGCAGGCATGAGCAGCAAGAACGCCGTCGGTCTGGAAAGGGAAATAGGAAAGCTCATGACCCAGCTTCAAAAGGAAGTGGAGAAGCTTCCGTCTTCACAATGAGTGCCGCTTTATCGGGCAAAGACTATCTCGGATGGGGTAAATGAAACCATGCTGAATTCCATGATCTTGAGTTACATCACCTTTGTCTATTTCTTCTCATTTTTCTTCTACCTGCTCATGATGGTCATGCACCGGGAGAATTTCGGTCGCACAGCCACCTTCGTCACCCTTGCAGGATTTGCGGGACACACCTTCGCCATCGTACTGCGTTGGGTCGAATCATACCAGTTGGGAATCGGCCGCGCTCCTCTTTCAAATCTCTACGAGTCCCTCATATTCTTTGCGTGGACCATCATCTTGCTGTACCTCATCGTAGAGTGGAGAACCAAAAACCAGAGCATCGGCGCTTTCGTCACACCCATCGCATTCCTTGCCATGGCCTATGCCTCCTTTTCACCGGGAATCAGCAGCCAAATTCAGCCGCTGGTTCCGGCCCTCAAGAGCAACTGGCTCATCGCCCACGTAATCACCTGTTTCTTCGGGTACGCCGCCTTTGCCCTCGCATTCGGTCTGTCCATCATGTTTCTGTTGAAAAAGCTGGATCGCCCTCAAAGAAAGAGCCGTTTTCTCGGGATCATTCCCGAATCATGGCTCCTGGACGATCTCAGCTACCAGATGGTGGTCATCGGGTTTCTGTTCCTGACCCTGGGCATTCTCACCGGCTCCGTCTGGGCCCACTCCGCCTGGGGCGCTTACTGGCAGTGGGATCCCAAAGAAACGTGGTCCCTCATCACCTGGCTCGTCTATGCCGCTCTGCTTCACTCCCGCCTGGTGAGAGGTTGGAAAGGAAACAAGCTCGCAGCCCTTTCCATCATCGGCTTTTTCTGCGTCCTGTTCACTTATTTGGGAGTGAATTATCTCCCTGGATTGCACAGTTACGCCCAATCTTAAATGTTTCATGTTTGACTACCAGGAAAGGCATCGGTATTTTGCACAAACCCCGGGAGGCATGGAAGAACTTGCTGCTCTGGAGCTGTCCGAACTGGGCGCCGCAGGTATTCGCACCGCGCACAGGGGCCTTCACTTCGAAGCGCAAAGGGAAACCCTTTACAGGATCAATTACCGTGCCCGACTCCTCGCCAGAGTCCTCGCACCCCTGAAAACCTTCCACTGCCACAACACCGAATACCTCTATCGTCAAGTGAAGCTCATGGACTGGTCCAGTATGATTACGCCCGACAACACCTTTTCCGTTTCCTCAACGGTCTCCCACAGTGCCGTCAAACACTCACACTACGCCGCCCTTTGCGTGAAGGACGGGATTGCCGACCACTTCCGCAAGCGTTTTTCATCAAGACCCAGCGTTCGCAAAGAGGACCCCGACCTCCGGGTCAATCTCCACATCGAAAACAACCTGGCCACCCTCAGCCTCGACACCTCAGGCGACTCCCTTCACCGGAGAGGCTACAGGGAACAAAGCGTGCGGGCGCCCATGCAGGAAACGCCGGCTGCAGCCGTCATCCGCATCATAGCCTGGGACGGCAGCAAAAGGCTTTGGGATCCTTTTTGCGGATCCGGCACCCTCTTGGCCGAGGCGCTCATGGAGTACTGCCGCATTCCTGCAGGGTTTCTGAGGAATCGTTTCGGCTTTGAGCGCCTGCCCGATTTCGACAAGGAACTCTGGCTTCGTGTTCAGGATGAGGGAAAAAAAAGGATCCGCCCCCTCCCGGAAAACTCCATGGCCGGGAGCGACGCCTCGCCTGCCGCCGTGGCGTCCGCCCGTGCGAACCTGAAGAGGCTCCCTTTCGGAAGCAATGTTGCCGTGAGCCTCATGGATTTCCGCAATCTCCCCTCCCTCGAGGGCGCTGTGATCATGGGAAATCCGCCTCACGGGGTACGATTGTCGGATGGGATAGATATTGCAAGATTTTACAAAGAGTTAGGTGATTTTTTCAAACAACGGTGCAAAGGGTCGTCCGTATACCTCTACCTTGGAAACCGGCAGCTCATTCCCCTTGTCGGGCTGAAGCCTTCCTGGAAAAGAGCGCTTCCCAGCGGGGGGATGGATGGTCGCCTGGTCAAATTTGAGATATATTAAGAAATCTGGCTGGTTGCTGTCGTTCAAGAGTGTTTGTATGGACTCCTTTGTTGAGACGTTCCGACCATGATCATTTTTCTCAAGGGGATATCTATAGGGTCGGGAGGCGGTGGCCAAGAATACGAGGTCTAACAACTTGGGAGGAGATTCCCCGAAGTTGAGAGGCCCAGACCTCGAATTCTTGGCCACTGCGAAACCGGGTGGAATTTTTTCGTGAGATATCCCCTTTCGAAAAAGGTCATGGCCTCCACTTCCGGAATAGTGTTTTTCGCCATGCAAACACTCTTGAACGACAGCAAATAGTTGCGAAGAAAGGAATCATGCGGGGGATGGAGTGTCGAAGTGGTTTCCGTTTTTCCCTTGTGTTCTGGAATGGAAGAAAATACCTTGCTTTACTGCTCGATGTTCGAGCAGCCCTCGAGAAAGCATAGGGGTTGAAAAAGACACATGCCTCAAATCCGCAATTTCAGCGTCATCGCCCATATCGATCACGGAAAGTCTACCCTGGCGGATCGTTTCATTCAATACACGGGCCTGGTCACCGATCGGCAGTTCAGGGACCAGATCCTGGACAGCATGGATCTGGAAAGGGAAAGGGGGATCACGATCAAGAGCCACACCATTACCCTGCCTTACGGCGATGAGGCAGGGAATCACTACGCCCTCAACCTGATCGACACCCCGGGACACGTGGATTTTTCCTATGAGGTTTCCAGGGCCCTTGCGTCATGCGAGGGCGTCCTTCTTCTGGTTGACGCTTCCCAGGGAGTTCAGGCCCAGACCCTCTCCAACCTTTACATGGCCATGGAACACGATCTCGCCGTAATCCCTGTGATCAACAAGATCGACCTTCCTTCCGCCGACGTCCAGATGGTGAAGGAGCAGCTTGACAGCGAACTCGGTCTGGACCCAGGCGCCGCCATTCTCTGCAGCGCCAAGGAGGGAACAGGAATCCAGGAGATCCTGGATGCCATAGTCGAGCGAATCCCCGCGCCGCTGCAACACACTGAGGACCCTCTCAGAGCACTGATCTTCGACGCCCGCTACGACCCTTTCAGAGGGGTGATTGTGAGCTGCCGCCTTTTTGAAGGAAAGGTAAAATCCGGAGATGTCATCCGTTTCATGTCCCACGGCCGGACTTACAAGGTTGAGGAAGTGGGCCTCTTTCGACTCACCAGGGAGCCGGCAAAAGAGCTTTCTGCCGGCGAGGTCGGATACATTATCGCTGGGGTCAAGACCGTCAGCGACACGCGCATCGGAGACACGATAACCCTGGACAGCCATCAGGCCGCTTCACCGCTTCCCGGTTTCAAAGAAGTCAAACCGGTGGTTTTCTCTTCCCTCTACCCGATCTCATCCGAGGACTATGAATCCCTTGTGGTCGCCCTCGAGAAGTACAAGCTCAACGATGCCGCCCTCGTTTACCAGAAGGACTCATCCGCCGCACTGGGCCAGGGGTTTCGTTGCGGGTTCCTCGGATTGCTTCACCTGGAGATCGTCCAGGAGCGGCTGGAAAGAGAGTACGACCAGTCCTTCATCATGACTGTGCCGAGCGTCCAGTACCAGTTCACCCAAAGCGACGGCAAGGTGCTGACCGTGGACAACCCCCAGTACTATCCTGATCCTGCCACCATCGCAGCTTCTGCGGAACCCTTTATTCGAGCAACCATCTTCACCCCCGAGCGATACCTGGGGGCGGTCATGAAACTCTGCATGGAGCGCCGCGGCGTCAACGCCCGCTTCAACTCCCCTGCCCCGGGAAGGCTTGAAGTGATCTACGACATGCCTCTTGCAGAGGTCATCGTGGACTTTCACGACAAGCTCAAAAGCATCACCCAAGGGTACGGCTCTTTTGACTACGAACTTACGGGGTACAGGGAAGGCAACCTGGTCAAGCTGGATTTCCTGGTCAACGGGGAGAAGGTGGATGCCCTTTCCCTGATTGTTCATGCGGACCGAGCAAGGCAGTGGGCGGTTCAGGTCTGTGATCGCTTGAAGGAAGAGATCCCGAGGCACCAGTTCAAGATTGCCATTCAGGGCGCCATAGGAGGCAAGATCATCGCCCGTTCCACGGTTTCCCCGTTCAGGAAGGATGTGACGGCCAAGTGCTACGGAGGGGACATTACGCGAAAACGCAAGCTGCTGGAGAAGCAGAAAAAGGGAAAGAAGAGGATGAAGATGGTTGGAGCGGTGCAGATTCCCCAGGGTGCTTTCGTGGCGGTGCTGAAGGCGGATTATGAGTGATTCCGGTCTCTACGTCCACATTCCCTTTTGCCGGTCCAGATGCGCCTACTGCGACTTCTACTCCCAAACCGACCTGTCTCTGGCTCCGGATTGGCTGAAAGCCCTGAAGATCGAAGCAATGCGCTACAAGGACCATTTCGGACCCTTTGACTCCCTTTACCTGGGCGGGGGAACACCGACCACCCTTGCAGCAACCCAGCTCACCAACCTGGTTTCTTTTCTTCTCAAGGAATTTTGCTTTTCAAACGGGTTGGAATTCACGGTTGAAGCCAATCCGGATGATCTCACGCAGGACTGCGTAGCGCTCCTGAAAGATCTCGGGGTCAGCCGGGTAAGCGTCGGTGTCCAATCTCTCAATGACCAGGAGCTTGCCTTCCTTCGAAGACGGCATTCCGCCTGTCAGGCGGAAAAAGCCCTGGACAGGCTCAAAGGAGCAGGGTTCAGCAGCCTGAGCGCCGACCTCATGTACGCACTTCCAGGTCAAACGGTTCACACCTGGCTAGAAACTCTCCACCGTGCAACGGGCCTCCAGCCCGACCACCTCTCCTGCTACCAACTCACTCTCGAAAAGCATTCGCTTCTTGGGAGGATGTCGGCCCGCGGAGAAATCAGAAAAGCCGGTATCGAGACAGAAAGGCGGTTTTTCCTGGCCACTTCGAGGTTCCTGGAAATGGAAGGGTATCTCCATTACGAGGTTTCAAATTTCGGGAGGCAAGGTCATATGTGCCGGCACAACCTCAAGTACTGGGACGGTTCGCCTTATCTCGGTCTCGGGCCTGCAGCCCACTCTTTCGACGGGGAGACCCGTTGGTGGAACTCCCGATCCATCCACCGTTACCTGGAACGCATTTTTGGCGGCAGGTCGCCGGTGGCTGGGAAAGAGACTTTGTCCGAAGAAAAACGTTACATGGAATCCCTTCTCCTCGGTTTTCGAACGATCCTTGGTGTTAGAGTAGATAAAATACGTAATATTAATGGGTTGGAATACATATTCAAACAATTGCAGGAAAATGGTTTGGCAACCATAGACCACGGAAGAGTTGTCCCCACTCGAGAAGGTTTTCTCCACGCCGACGGGCTGCCGCTGATGTTCCCATAGAAGGAGGGTATTGGAGTGGTGGTTTTTTTCGATCTCTTACGGAGGGTTCCCCGTGAAGGATAACATTCCCCTGCCGGATGAATCGCAGCTCCGAACTCTCGCCCTGGACCTTGTGGTAAACCAGTACACCATGACCCTGTGCACCGCTCTCGAGGACGCACCCTGGGCCGCGCCCGTTTATTACGTCAACCTCGATTTCCAGTTCTATTTCTTTTCAGATCCCGGATCCAGGCACATCCAGGAATCGGGGGCCGCCGGCAAGGCCGCAGCAGCCGTCTTTCATCAATCCACCTCCTGG
>JAWOJI010000303.1:0-3818 GCA_046481735.1 Desulfatiglandales bacterium
CCGGAAACGCACCTCCTGCTTTGTCGGATGCACATTCACGTCCACAAGCGACGGATCCATATCCATGAACAACACGACCTGGGGATATCTCCCTCGCATCAGCCTCTGGCCGTAGCCCTCCATGACCGCATGGGTTAGGAGCCTGTCTCTGACATTTCTTCTGTTCACATAAACAAAGATCCGGTCTCCCCTGGATCTGCTCGTCTCAGGAGAAGCCGCGTAGCATCGAATCTTGAAGCTCCCCTCCTCGAAACTTCCTTCTGCCATGGCGCCGGCCACGTCGCGGCCGAAAAGGGCCGAAAAACGGTTGAACTGATTCGGCGAAGCAGGCAGGTTGAGCAGGGTGTTGTCGCCCTCATCGAGTCGGAAATGGATGGAAATAAATGGCAACGCGATACGCGCAAATGCATCGATGATGTGATCCGTTTCAGTTCCCGGCGTTCGCAGGAACTTCTTTCTGGCAGGGGTGTTGAAGAATAAATCCTTAACTTCGACCGTGGTCCCCGCCGGCGCGCCTGTTTCTTCCAAAGACTTGATTTTCCCGCCCGTCACCTTCAGTCGGTGTCCGATCAACTCCTCGGATCTTCGGGAAAGGATCTCCATTCTTGAAACCACGGAGATGCTCGGCAGAGCTTCTCCCCTGAATCCAAGCGTTTGGATGCTGAAAAGATCGGAGACGGAACGGATCTTGCTGGTCGCATGGCGTTCCAAACAAAGGAGAAGGTCGTCACGGTGCATGCCCGAACCGTCGTCAGCCACCCGGATCAAATGTTTTCCGCCGTTTGCCACGGCAACGAAGATCTTTTCCGCGCCCGCGTCAATGCTGTTGTCGATCAGTTCCCGGACAACGGAAGCGGGCCGCTCGATCACCTCACCTGCGGCGATCTGGGAAGCGACCTTTTCAGGAAGGATGCGAATCACGCTCATGGCGCTTTCACGACTCCAAGAAGCTCCTGGGCGACCTTGAATTCTTGATGGGGACGATGGAAATCCAGAAGGCGGGACAAGACTGCAAACCGGCCTGCCAGCTGTAGATTCCTGCTCCCGATGGGATCGAAAGAAAGGCAGGGGGACGAATAGGGCTGACTCAGCACGTCCTTGACGAGTTCATAGGAAAGGTTTGTCATGAAAAGGAGGTAAGAGGGAGCGATCCTGTACCGGGTGCCCAGGTTGATCAGGGTCATGGACATGGGGTTGGAAAGCAGGTCGGAAAGCTTCACCGTCTGGGTGTAAATGTGCCTTCGGGTTTTGAGGCCGTTCCGCCTCTTTCCCACGGCAGCCTGGAGAAGTCCATCACAGCACAGCTCGTCCTTGCTCAGGATGTCCTTTGCAAGGGTGATATAGGCGGAGCCGACGGAATGATCCGCCTTGGCCTCCCAGTACAAATGCCCCATCTTTCTCCACGTAGAGACCTGATGAACGAGGTTGGGCACGAAGTAGTTGTGGGCGATCACATCGGCTGCAAGGTGCGAAAAAAAACCGTAGGCATAAGCGGACTCCCTGTCGGTTTTCGCCTTGCGGAGCAGCCGAAACCCGGTTTGCCAGTTGTGGGAGTGGTCTTTTCTGGGTTTGGTTCCCTTGCCCACAAAGAAGTCCGCCGCAAGGCTTCCATAGACAAACTCCATGGGAAAGGACTGGATGATTGCCGCAATGGCAGGCAGGATCGAGGTCCCTTCCTGCAGGATTCGACACGCAATAGCGGTGTGCATGGCCGGTCCCCAGGCCAAAGCATCTTCAACAAGAACACTCAAGAAGAAAACAAGGAAACCAAGAATTTTCAGAACCATTTGTTAGCGCGAGCACCCCCTCAATGTTTTCAGTCCAAAGCCAAGGATTAGGAGCCTGCGTTCCCGCGGAGACGAAACGAAGCGGCCAAAGCAAACCCTGTCCTTTTCAAAATATTTATTATACCAGACTCTTCCCGGTGATCAAACAGAGAAAGCGAAATCCTTTGAATTGACTCCTCTAGCAAGGGCGGCTACACTCTCCCTTATTCTGCCGACCCGGTCAAAACAAAAAGCAGGTCCTACTTCAGGAACCCATTGATAGAAAGTACGCTCATCATGGAAAAACAAGGCTGGCAGGCGAAGGGCGAGGGGCATCGCCAACGGCTCCGGGAAAAATTCCTGGAAGGCGGCCTTGAAAGATTTTCCGACGAAGAGGTGATTGAGTTCCTTCTTACCTTGGCCACTCCCCGGAAAGATGTCAAGCCCCAGGCCAGGGAAGCTCTCAAACGATTCGGGAGCCTTTCCGGGGTCCTCTCGGCGCCCGGCAACAAGCTGATGGAGATCAAAGGGATCGGCCCGAAGAATGCGCTCTACATGAACCTGGTGCACCAGGTTGCAGGAAGGTATCTCCGGGACCGGGCCAGGGGCAGGGAGTTTTTTCGCTCATCCCAGGCCGTCTTCGACTATCTGTTTCACACGATGCGCGATCTCAAACGGGAGGTTTTCAAGGTCCTTTTTCTGAACCGCAAGAATGAACTTGTCACGGACCGGGATGTCTTCCTGGGCAGCCTAACGGGAAGCGCGGTCTATCCAGGTGAGATCATGGCTCAGGCTCTTGAGCACAAGGCGGCGGCCCTCGTTTTTGTTCACAATCACCCCTCGGGCGACCCGGCCCCCTCCCCTGAAGATCGAAAGTTGACCAAAGACCTGGTCTGGGCCGCCTGCCTCCTGATGATTCAGGTTCTCGATCACGTCATAATCGGGCGTGAGAGCTACTACAGTTTTGCGGATGAAGGCCTGATCCTCCAGTTCACCCGCGAATTTCATCAAACGTCCCAGGGTGGTGTAAGGTCTTGACACACGGCTTTGAAATCCACAAAATGTTGCGCTGTGCGAGAGTGGCGGAACTGGCAGACGCGCTGGACTTAGGATCCAGTCCCCTCGGGGGTAGGAGTTCAAGTCTCCTCTCTCGCACCACCCGGTTTCCGCAGGCCCTTGCCGCTGCCGCTTTTCTGTGATAGCTTTTTTGCCGAGTTGAATGGGTTTTAAGAGGAGGTGTCCATCATGAGACCTGCGAACCTTGTCCATGCACTCACGGTAGGCCTTCTGGCGTTTGGTTTCTGCGCGGCCCAACCGCCCATGGCCCGGGCACAGAGCAACGAAATCAGCCTGCTTCGGCAAAAGAACGCCGAACTGGAGACAAAGGTCCAGGAACTTGAAGCCATGCTCGGGGCGTGCACGGAACAAAAAAATGTTCGTTTCTCCGAAGAGCACGGTTGGCAGAACAAGAGAAACTGGCGAAATCTTGAAGCGGGGATGAACGAGGAGCAGGTCAGAACGATCCTCGGCGAACCGGTCAAAGAGATCCAGGGGGTGAGGACTTTCTGGTACTACCCCAGCATCTACAGCGGCTATGTTTCCTTTGATGACAAAGGCCGGCTCGCAGGTTGGAAAGAACCGTGACCGAAAGTCACGAAAGAAGGGACGCTGGAATCTCAATGGTGAGCGGAGCGAACCAGTTATCTTGAATAGGGGGGGGATTGAAATGGCTTACGAAAAAGCGGATCTGGAAAAAAAGCTGTATGAGATGTATCCTGAAATAAAAAGGTTCGGACTGTCCTTGGACCTGGACTTCGACAAGGGAAAAGACGCCTGGGTTGTGAGTTTTGTGAAAGGGAGCCACAAGCGGCATGCCTTTCTGGACAAGAAAGACGCGGACAGCTGCGTTGAAGGCAAATCCTGCATTTACCTCGGCATGCTTATTGCGCAATATATTAAAGATCCACCTCGGCGTCCTCGCGCCGGGCTGCCCCATCGTGGGCCGCGTGGAGCTGCGCGTCGAGGGCATCGAGCTCCGCCCTCCAGGCGGAG
>JAWOJI010000308.1:0-14932 GCA_046481735.1 Desulfatiglandales bacterium
CCGGGAAGAGGTCGATTTGAAGGCGCTGCCGGTTTGGATCGGCAACCTGCACCAGGCTTATCGTTTGATTGCGGAGCCTGCGCTTAAAGAGATCCAGCCTTCCATTGACATGACCCTGGGAATGGCTTTTAGATCCCTGGTTCCAATTCTCGGGGAAAACCATGAGGCGCTCCTCAAGGTGCGCTCCATGATCAAAGGGTCTCTGCCTGAGTCTGCCGACGATTTTCAGAAAAAGAAGTGGTTTCAGGAGTAGACCGCCGTAAAAGGGGGCCGATCATGCTCTCGAAACATTGGATTCACGAGTTGACCCGTCCCGCTTTCGAGGCCTGGCTGGAAGAGGAGCAGGCGCCTGTAGCCGTCATCGGAGTGGGCAGCATCGAACAACACGGGCCCCACCTGCCCCTGGGCACGGACAGCCTTACCGCCTGCGCCTATGTTCACGAGGTGGCGAAGAGGTCTAATAGTGTGTGTGTTCATCCCTGCTTCCCAGGGTATTCGCCTCACCACATGGCTTTTGCCGGGACCATCAGTTTCAGCGAAGGCACCCTTCTTGCCGTTCTGATGGACACGATCGGAAGCCTCTCCCGCCACAGAATCAAGCGCTTCCTGATTGTCAACATCCACGGGGGGAACACGAACATCGTGAATCTTGCGGTGCAGCTCGCGAAAAGGGACTTCCACGTGATGGTTGCCGCACCTGTGGGCCCGGGCGGCACGGCCACCGCGAAAATACACGCCGAGAGGCAGCAGAGACACTGGGATGTGCACAGCGGTCCCACGGAGACAGCGACGGCTCTCGATCTGTTTCCGCAACTGGTAGAGATGAAAAGGCTGGAGAACTGGAAGACGACGTTGACTGTAGACCGCCGCCTCCTGGAATTCCTGGACCCGGAAAGGGAGGATTACGAACTGGTGAGCCAGGTGTTTCGCGCCTGTGTAGAGCCGGATGTGGACTCCTTTACATCGAGCGGCGTTTTCGGGAAAAATGACCCGCGGGAGGCCGATGCCGGGGAAGCGAAAACGCGCTTTGAGGAAAAGGTGGGCTTCCTGACGGAGTTTATCCGGATTTGGAAATCCATACCGGTTCCCCCGGCCTTTGAGGATTAACTCCTCATGGGTTGAGTATTTGAGTGGCTGACTCACACTATTTCCATCAGTAATGAGATTTGAGTGTCCGGTGTTCAGCGTTCAGAGTTCAGGAAAGAAGTGAAACTTATAAAGCGCTAAGGTCCGGTTCAGCTAGGGGTCGGAGATCGCTTGGAGCGGATCAGGATGAAAACGCATTCAAGGGTTGAGTTTTGACCTTAGCTCCTAAACGCTGAACATTGAATACTGAACACTCTGAATAAGGAGCAGGAGGGATTGCAATGAGCCAAGGAAAAGAAGGCAGGGTCTACTACTTTGCGAAGAAAGGAGCCCACAATACAGCCAAGACGCTGGATATCGCCCTCGCCGCTTGTGAAGAACGGGGCATCAAGAAGATCGTTGTCGCCTCCTCCACGGGTGAAACCGCTTTGAAGTTGCAGGCGAAGGCGAATTTCTCCCTTGAGATCATTGCCGTTACTTACGGGGCGGGGAGCAAGTATGTGGAGGAAGTGGAAGCGTTCAACAGGAAACGCCCGTTGCTGGAGGAAAAGGGGATTCGGATCGTCCGGGGGATTCATGCCCTGAGCGCCACGGAGAGAACCTTTGAGAACAAGTACAAGAGCGGGTTCATCCCCCTGAACATCGTGGCCGACACGTTAAGGATGTTTTCTCAGGGCATGAAGGTTTGTGTGGAAGCGGCTGTCATGGCTGCCGAACATGGCTTCATCAAGCCTGAAGAAGACGTGGTGGTCACCGCAGGCACGGGGCACGGCGCCGACACAGCCGTGGTGCTCAGGTCGGGTTATGCTGCAACCATGTTTGAGACAAAATTCAAGGCTGTTCTCTGCATGCCCGAATGAAAGGCTTACTCCTCCAGGAAGTCCATGCGACTCAGCGAGAGGTCGATGGTGGTTTCCATCACAACGCCGCCTCGAAGAAAGGTGACCGGAAGCTGATTGGACTCCGAGAATCGCTCGTGTGCATTGACGAGGCAGTCGCTGCTGCAGGCTGCTTCCGTCCCAAAGGAGATGACCAAATCCCCGCCCAGGAGGAAGTCCCTGCCCAGCATCCTTGCCGCGACGGAGCCGCCCCGTAAACCGGCCTTGTCTGCAGGGCTCCCCTTAGCCACTCGCTCAATCAAAAGGCCCCCCTCGAGATCACGGTTGAGCAATCTGGCGATCCCCTCCTCGTTCAGGTAGATTCCCTCGATTCCCATCCACACTCGATTCTTGAAGGAGAGGAGGGCCTTGGCGGTGTTGCTGGGGACCACAAACCCGATGCCCTGAAAACCACCACTTACGGAGAGAATCCTGGAGGCGATGCCGATCACCTGTCCCTGTGAATTCAGGAGAGGCCCACCGCTGTTGCCCACATTGATGGCTGCGTCCGTCTGAATGAACTCCGCCTTGATCGTTCCGTCGTAGAATCGGCCGAAATCGCGAAATCCGCTGATGATCCCGACGGAAAAGGAGTTTTCCAGGCCATAAGGGCTCCCGATGGCATAGGCGGCTTGGCCGACGGTCATTTGATCCGAGTCCCCCAGTTCGGCGTGAGAAAGCCCGGGTACGAGCTGCATAAAACGGATCAGGGCAATGTCAGCGCTGGCTTCGCTGAAAAGGAACTCTGCTGGGTGCATTTGCCCGTCCTGCGTTTTTACGAGGATTTCATCGGCCCCTGCAACAACGTGAGCGGCTGTTAGGACGTGACCTTTGGGTGAAATCAAGACGCCGCTCCCCAGCCCGCCCGTTTGCTCCTCCTGCCCCTGCTGAAAAAGCCTCCTGGAAGTGTAGATCGTGACCACGGCAGGAAGCACGGTTTTATACACCCAAGTCGCCTTGGCCTCTTCCCTGGTGAGATAATCAGGGGCGCTTCGTTCCTTCGGACCTGCAATGACATCCGTCGAACAGGAGGTCGACATGAGATAGCAAAGCAAAAGGGCAGGAACCGAGAAAAAATAGTCGTTGGTCTTCATGTGAGATCTCCCTGGTTGTTCCTTCCCTATCCGGGGTTGAAGACGGAAAGGTGAATGTTTCGAAAGTATCAGCCTTGACAGGCCGAAACAATCAAATAATATTGGACGATCTCTTCCGCCCGCTGCACTTTGTGGAAAACCGGGAGAAGGGCAAGCCCTTTACGAAAAAGGCCCTGATGAAAAAGCGAAAGGAAGTGGTGATTGCAAAGGACAAAGCCCTGTTCAGGCTCGACGGGAGAGGGCGCTGGCACAGTGAGGCAGGCGAATTCCTGCACCGCAAAATCATCGAGCATTTCCATGCCTCCATCAGAAAGGACGAAGACGGCTTTCACCTGATGCAGAAACATCGCGATTTCAGGGAAAAAGTTTACTTCCCTTACGAGGACACCCCGTTGTTCGCCTTTGATGTTCTGAAGGGTGAAAAAATCGAACTGATTCTCAACACACGAAGAAAAATGAAACTCAGCCCGAAAAAAATGTTCATCCAGGACGATGAGCTATACATGCGCGCCGGGGAGGACCGGGTAAAATTTACCGATCATGCCCTTATTAAGCTTTCCCCTTTCCTGGAATTTGAAGGGGACCAGGCCTACATCAAGGTCAGAGGGAGAAGATATAAGATCCCTGAACACTGATTTTCAATCGCCCCTGGCGGGAAACCCCTGGGAAGTCAAGCATCGCAGAGGCGATCTTTTTGGAACGATCGGATGCATCAGCCGGAGAAAACGCATGAATAAAGACCAGGAGCGGAACGCAGGCATCTGCGTTGATGATCAAGTCGATTACCGGGCGGTTGTTTCCGCCATCAACGAGGGGGTCATCATCATGCTGGAAGGTGAGATAGTGTGTGTCAATCCTGCCTTTGCCCGGTTGGTCGGAAAGGAAATCCCTGAAATCATGGGAAGGCCTTTCATGAAATTCGTCCCCTCAGCCCACCTCAGGGCGGTGAGGGAATGCATCGAGAGCGTTGGGAAGCGACGTGGGCAGGAGAACCGGGTTGAGTTTCAACTCGACACAGAACCCACGAAAACTGTGGACATGAAAGTGAGCGTCATAAACGTGGGTGGGAAAAACGCCATTCTTGGCGCACTGAGCGACATCACGGAAAGCAGGAAAAAGGCCGTTGAAACCGAAAGGCTTCACAGCAGGCTGAGAAGCATCATCGATTCCATGCGCCATGTGGTCCTCTCCTTCTCGTACAACGAAGAGGCCGATCAGGCAAAGGCGAGGGATGCCGCCTTTTATGACAGATACCTGGTTGAAATCAATCCCGCTGCAGAGGCCCTATACGGTATTCCAAGAGAGGATTTCCTGAACAAGAAGAGAAGCATTTTTGATTTTGTTCACAAGAAGGACAAGGAAAGCGTACTCAGGCATTACAACAACCTTTACGAGGAGGGCATCGGGGATCTCACCTACAGGGTCGTCGGCCCGAACAACGAAATCCGCTGGGTCATAGATTATGGAAGGGTGGAATACCTGGAAAAGGGAAGGGTCAGAAGGGTCAATCATATCATCGAAGACATTACAACGGAAAAAAAGGCCCTGGATGAATTGAGGGTTAATGAGGAAAAATACCGGAGAATCTTTGAACGCTCCAAAGACATGATCTATATTCTCAAACCCGATGGAAGTTTCATCGACATCAATCCCGCAGGCCTCGAGTTGCTGGGACTGGAAAGCAAGGAGGAAGCGACTCTCAGAAACATGAAGGAGTTCCATGTGAATCCGGGCGTCAGGGATGCGCTCATCCGGGAAATGACGGAGAGGGGAGAAGCCTCCAGGAGCCGGTTGATGCTCCGGAACACCCGGGGGGAAAGCATCGAGGTGGACTTGAACGTGATCGCCAGAAGGGATGACAACGGAAACATTGTTTCTTACCAGGGCATCGTGCACAATATCACCGAAGCGGTGAGGCAGAAGGAACTGGAGTCGATCGGCATGCTCGCGGGATGTTTTGCGGACGACTTGGCGTCACCGCTCAGCGTCACCATGATGGGGATCAGCGCCACCGGCCACTTTCTGGCCGACCTCAAGGTGGACATCGACAGGATGTTGGATCCTGAAAAAGAAGGCGACCCGGACGAACTCATTGAAGGGATTCGTTACTATTTTGACGAAATCGTTCACTTCAACAGCGAGGCTATGACGGCTTGCAAGGACATCAAGGCCAGGTTGGATGAAATCAGAGGTCAGTACTGGAAATTGAGGAAGGTCTCGGACGGGGCCGGGGGGATGATTTACCAGAGAGGGACCAAGCATTGAGCCGACCCAGAATCCTCCGCCCCGTTGTGATTCGTTGAATCGACGCAAGGGACAGTGCAAAGGGATGCCCCGTCCTTTTCGACAAGAAGCCCTGTATGCCCTACAATGCTGCCAGGAGTTCTTCAACCGTGGTGCGGGCATCTCCGAAAAGAGTGATGGTCTTATCCATCCCGTACAGCGGATTCTCCACGCCGGAATACCCGGGTTTTTCATCCAGATTGCACACCACCACCGTTTTGGCCTCATGAGACATGAGCACAGGCATCCCTGAAATGGGGGTGTCTTCCGAATCTATGGCCGCAGGATTTACCACGTCGCAAGCGCCCACCACAAGAGCCAGATCCACGTTTTTGAATTCCGGGTTGATCTCATCCATCTCGACCAGCTTTTCATAGTCCACCTCCGCTTCGGCAAGCAGAACGTTCATGTGACCCGGCATGCGGCCTGCCACCGGGTGAATTGCAAAGCGGACGTCTTTTCCCATGCTCTCAAGCTTTCGTGCGAGTTCCACCACCTTGAACTGGGCCTGGGCCAGGGCCATGCCGTAGCCCGGGATGATAATAACCTTGGCCGCGTCCTTGGCGGTGCGGACGGCACGGGAGAATCCGTCCTCTGAAGAGGGTTTCGTCTTTGCAGATTGCGCCTGTACCTCTCCCTCTGCCAAGGGTTCAAAGAAAAGATCTTTGGGCTCTTTACTCCCCTGTTGCTGGATTCCAACAAACACCTTGGTTAGCCCCCGGTTGATGGCCCTGCACATGATGTGGGTAAGAATGCTGCCCGAAGCGGCCACCGTGGCGCCGCAAGCCACGAGCAACCGATTCTCGATGATGATGCCGCAAAAAGCGGCGGCCAGACCTGCCGTTGCGTTCAAGAAGGAGATGAGAATGGGCATGTCCGCTCCACCGATCCTGATGGAGAAAACAATGCCGAGCACAATGGAAAGCCCGATGAGGACCACGAGGAGAACCCCTCTGACCGGGTTCCCCGAGAGGCCGGAAACCACGGCCAATGCTACGATCATCAGGGCGATCGCCAAGAGCCAGAGAGAGTGTCCTCGCAGCACGACCGGTTTCTGGTTGAGGAGGTTTGCAAGCTTCCCGCTTGCCACCATGCTCCCGCTGAAGGTGGAGGCCCCGAGAACGAGGCCGAGAAACCCCGATACCTCTCCGACCGCCGGCGTTGGGGCCGAAGCGGCCCGGATCAGTTCGACGAAGGAAATCAGGAAAGCGGCGATTCCGCCCGCTCCGTGCTGGAAAGCGACCATGGCGGGAATCTGAATCATGTTGACGGCTCTTGCCACCAGCCATCCGGCTCCGCCGCCGAGAACCACGGCAACACCGATGAGAGCCGGTTCTTCAAAGGGATTTCTCAAGAGGACCGCCAGAAAAGCAGCCAGAATTGCGCATGCGGCCATAAGATTGCCGGTGCGGGCTTCCTTGGGGCGATAGAAGAGGGAAATCCCGCCCAGGAACAAAAAGATAATCAGGACATCAATCAGGAGACTCGGCCAGGCGTTCATTCCCTATGCACCTTCTTCTTAAACAGCTTGAGCATGCGATCGGTAATCACAAATCCGCCGACCACGTTGAAGGTGGCCATGATGATGGCCGTCACTCCCAGCACCTTTTGATAAAACCCGAGTTCCACACTGAAAATCAGGACGGCGCCCAGAATTGTGATTGCGGAGATGGCATTGGTCATGGACATGAGCGGGGTGTGGAGGAGAGGGGGTATCCTGGAGATGAGGATGTAACCAACAACGAATGAAACTGCGAAGACGAAGAGTAAAGTCATCAGTTCGGTCATCTTCTTTCAAACCTCGGATTTCGGGGAAACCCAGCTTAACATATTTGAGATTTCCTTCTTTCCTGAACACTGAACCTCTGAACACTGAACACTTGGATCTTAATCAAACAGGTTCGCATCCAGGCGCTAAACTTCCCCCATGGCCTTGAGGGCCCCCTGGTAGAGAATCCTGCCCTCATGAGTGACCAAGGTGTGCCTGACAATGTCGTCGTCGAGATCGGGGGTCCCAAGACCCTTCTTGAACAGATTCTCTACATAGTAGTACATGTTCATGCCGTACAGCCAACTGGCGTGCTCGGCCAACCGACCCGGGATGTTTTGTATGCCGCAGATGTGAAGACCGTTCCTGGAAATCATGCGCCCCCGTTCCGTGATTGCGCAGTTTCCTCCCTGATCAATGGAGACATCCACAATCACGGCTCCTCGCTTCATGCTGGAGGCCATGTCTTGGGTGACCAGCACCGGGGCGAGTTCCCCCGGCACGAGGGCGCTGAGAATCAGCACATCGGTCTCCGTTATAAGCTGTGCCAGGGATTCTCTCTCTCTCTGCAGCCAATCCTCCGGGAGCGCCCTTGCATAACCTCCCTCGCCTGCAGCAAGATCCCGCGGCACTTCGAAGCCCACTACCTTGGCTCCGAGGCTGGCAGCCTCCTTGCGAGCCTCTTCGCGGATATCCACCGCCTGGACAACGCCTCCCAGTCTCTTGGCCGTGGCAATCGCCTGAAGCCCCACAACGCCCGCCCCCACAACCAGGAACCGGGCCGGGGGCACCGTGCCGATAGCGGTGCCCATCATGGGGACGAATCGGGGCATTTCATTCGCGGCAATCAATATGGATTTGTAGCCGGTCACCGTGCTCATGGACGTCAGGGCGTCCATCCTCTGGGCCCGGGTGATCCGGGGAATGCCATCCATGGTGAAGGAGGTGATGTGCCTGTCCCGTAGCATCCGGACCATGTCATGGTTGTCAGGCGCGGCGGGGTGGAGAAAAGTAATCAGCAAGGAGCCTTCCCGCATCATGTCCACTTCGTGTTTCCCCCGGGACTCGTTGAAAATGGGTTGCTTGACCTTGAGGACTACCTCGGCCCGCGAAAACAGAGTTTCCGTGTCCTGAACGATTTCCGCGCCCGCCTGTCGGTATTCTTCGTCACTTCGGCCGATTCCTTCCCCTGCCCCGGACTCCACGAATACCTCCAAACCTAAGGCAACGTATTTCTTCACGGTCTCCGGAGTGGCGGCAACCCTTTTTTCCTCCTGCAGGATCTCTTTGGGTATGGCGAGGCGCATGGTTCATTCTCCTTTCTGTTTTGCCGAACCTTACGAGTATTGCTCTTTGAGGTAAGACTTGAGCCGGTTTTCGAATTGAGGCTCCCACCCGCCCCGATACACGATCGCCGACGCGATTTCACTGGCCAGAATGGCGTATTTGATCTTGGGAGGCAGCAACTTGATGCGTGCTCTGAATCCGGCTTTGCTCTGAATGAATGCCGGCAAGTGACTCAGGATGGCTTTCCGGAAAATAGGCTGGTCGGGCAGTTCAGGCCGATCCTGGAAGAAGCCGAAAAGCATGCCGTAGTGCCTGTTGATTTCCTCGCTGACGGCATTGCTGATTTCGGTGTAAAGCTTGGCGCCGGCGTTTTCGCGATGCCTTTTGAAAATCAGGTGGGCTTCCTCTTCGGCCCTTTTTTCCAGAATGGAGAGCACGTCTTTTACATAGGTTTCCTTATGAGTCAGAAACTCCTTTTCAGACATGAGAAGGTTGGCGATGATCTCATAAGATGAAGAGATTACGCCGCACTTGTTGGCGGAAGCGTCTCGAAGCACAATGACGCCTTTTTTTTGGATTTCTTCCCGCGCTTTGGGAGTGATAAAGGAATTGGCTCCTTCGGTGATCACCTTTACGCCCGCTTTCCCATTCCCCTCAAAAAGCCTTTGCCAGTTGGAGCCATCAATGGTCTCCCGCCTCCCGCCGCAGGGCAGAAAGAGATCCACGGGTACACGGAATAGGAGATCGTCCATCTCCTTGTGAAACTCATCAGCCGTAATCCAGGCCTCCTGCAATCCGCCGTCCGAGCGGGAAACCTTCCGGTACAGCTCTCTGACCCCCTCTTGACGGCGCTGGTGGCGGAACAGGATGAACCCTTGGGAGTGAAGGGCTTCAGGATCGAAGTGCTCCAGATCCTGCTTGAGGACCAGTCTTGCCAGCTCCCTGCGGTCTGCGCCCTGGGGATCAAAGAGTCCTGCTGTTCCGTCCACGATGCACTGAATCTCCGCTTTGGGGCATCGCTCGAGGGTGAGGCGCATGGAGTTGCCGGCCACATCGCCGTTCGGCCCGCCGGTGAATTTGATGCTGAACGGGTCGGTGTAAACATTGATGCCGATCTGTTTCATCGCGATTTCTGCAAATTTGAAGACGCCTCGAGAAGTGACGCCGTATTCCTTGTGGTTGATGCCGACCCTTTTGCTCGACATGATGCCGATGCCCAGGATGTAGCCTCTCTTCAAGGAGAGCTGGGCAATGTGCTCGATCATTGCATCATGCATGTTTTCGTCAGGCCCGAGCTCAATGGGCTCATCCTGGCCGTAGTAGTCGACGATGTCGGGGTTCTTTGCCTTGCCGTTTTCGGTCACGAAGATATCAAGAAAGGCATTGATCACCCCGTATTGAACTTTGTACAGGCGTTGGGTTACAAGGAGGGATGAGTCAAGATCCGTGGCGTCGAGAACGACCGTCAGCTTTGAGCCACCCTGGTAGATGTCCTTGTTCTTCAGGTGCTGGGTGTGAGCGAGGACGAAGACCTCCCGGAAAAGATTGTTGAGGTTGGTCGTGCCCTCGTCCTGGTTCCTGCAGATGATCGTCCGCCACCCGCCCCTGGCAATGTCGGAAAAACCGATGTGATAGCCGGCGCCATGGCGGGTGAAGAAGAAGGTGACACGAAAAGGTTTTGCCTGGGGAAGGTCCGATGTGAACTCTTGGCCCAGTTCGCTCAAGAAGGCGGGATCCAGTCGGAAAGCAAGGGCATGCTTTTCAGGGACAAAGAAATTGGTCTTGAGGGTGTGCTTGATAAAGGCCAAGGCCGTGCGGTAAATCGTCTTTCGAACCTCATCCAGGTGTCTGTGTCCTGTGTTGTAGTCGTCAATCGCCTCCCGGGTTTCTTTGAGCGCCTTTTTGTACTCTCTTTCCCGATCCTTGACGCCCGGGTCAAACCGTTTTTGAAACAGGCGGACCAGTCTCAGCGTGATCTCCGGTTCGAAGTGAAAGGCATCCCGGACGGCTGTCGAGTCGAAGCGATCGGGCTGGCTGTGGGCGAGTGATGTGTGACAGAAGGTGATGAAAGCATTGGTCAGCGAGGCTTCTTCACCGGTCATGAGACGCTCCGCAATGAAGTGGGTGTAAGCCCTGCTTGCGGCGGAAAGAATTTGGGTGTTGTAAAGCTCGGTTTTCAGTTTGCTGAAAAGCTCGGAGGCCTTTTCCACGAGCTGCCCGCCGTGGGTCAACACATAGAAGGTCCCCAGAAAATAGGGATGGACTCCGGTGTTGATGATCAGGGTGTAGGACCGCCGCACCCCAATGTCGAGCCTTTGGAAAACCTCGCTCACCTGGGTGAGAAACCCTTTGTGCGGAGGATTGCCTACGGAAAAGAGGATGCGTGACTCTATCTGATCGGACTCGTCGCTCTTGGTTTCGGCGTCCAGGTAAAGTCCCTGATGCCGTTTGCCTTGCTGGTACAGGTGCATGACCCGGGCGATCCTCTCGGGGGGTGAAATGAGGAGGTAAGACGGGTTGTTGAGCCACAGAAGCCTCAGGATTGCCTGGAACTCCCCGAATTCAAACTTGGGATAGAGTCTTTTCATCATTTTGAGGACGGTTTCGCGAATCTTGAGGGGGATGGCAACCTTTCCTGCAAGATTGATTTCTTCGGGCGTCTTGCGGGCAAACTCGAATCGCATGATTTCCAAATCCCTTCCGGTGCCGGGAACCGGACGGTACGAGTGGCTCATTTCTGCGTAGGAGATGTCTCGTTCCCGCAGGTCTTTCAGCGTGTCGTAAATGGAGCCCGGCACGTCTACACGTGCCACAATGAGCTTCTCCTCCTGATCTGTGAGGGTGATTTTCTTTTCCCTCGAGATGTCGTGAAGGCGGGAGGCCAGATTGAGGATGGCCTGGGTTTCCTCTCCCATGGTAATAAAAAAGTAAGGGTGCATGTTGGCAAACAGCCAATCCAGGTTTTCCGAGGTCTGATGTTGCTGGGTCCACAGCCTCTTGTGGGTTTCCTCACGAAGAAGGGGGTCAATGCTTTCCGGGACGGAACCGATGGGGTGCTTTGGGACTATGGGGAGGGGTTCGCCTTTTCTCATCATTTTTTCTCCTTTTTTGCTGCACTCCTTGCGCGGTCAGCACATCGGATCTTCTTCGTAGGAGTCACATTCCCATGTCCCGCCGCCGGGCTTTAAGAGCGGACAGGAGGCAAGCTTGCTGCAGTTCCTGCAAAGTCCTATGTAGGATGTCCTGGCCTGTTCGGTTCTCCTCACGACGATCCGGCCTTCATAGCACCCGGGCAAGCTATAAACATTTGCTCTCGAGTGCTCCGGGCCTTTCGGGGCACAGGCGAACTCTTCGCAAAAGAAAACCGGGCTATGGTCCCTGCGCTGCAGAAGGCAGATCGGAGCGTGATCGCAACCTGAGCAGATTCCTCGATCCGGTTCTTGATACGCTCTTGCGTGGTTATTTTTCATGAAAGTACCCTCCATTCTGCCCAATCGGGCGGTTTGGCGTGTCTTTTCGCGAGATGTTCCAGGAGTGATCTGAGGTTTTCCGTTTCGAAAGGCTTCACCATGTAGTAGAGAATTCCCCGCTCACGAATCCGGGCCTCCAGTTCCCGGGAATTGTTGCCGGTCATGGCTACGATCCTGGCGGTTGGCGAGACCTCTTTCAGTTTTGAAATGAGCCTCTCCCCTGTCATGTCAGGCGGCATTACTTCCATGATTACCAAATCGTGGCAGCCTGACTTGAACATGCGCAGAGCCTCTCTTCCCCGGGTACAATGGTGGGCTTCGTGTCCCCAACCCTCCAGAAAACCCTTTATGGAATCACCTAGTGAAGCATCTTTTTCCACGACCAGGATTCTCATGACCTCATCTCTTCAAGTAAAATCTCAATAGATCAATCAAGCAACATGTGTGCCGGAAATCGGCGCATTATGCTTAACCAATTGATATTATGATATTTAATGGTGCCGCCGCACTGCCGAAGGGATAGGCGCACACAGGCAGATGGGACATATCCGCCCCCTCTATGGAAGAAGGAAATCTTTAATCGTTTGAAATCATTGGGATAATTTTATTAGGGCGTATTCGCCCGAAATGGGCTAATAAAGCTCAAGTCGCTTCATTTTTCTGAAAAGCGCGCGACGGGATATTCCGAGAATTTGCGCAGCCTTTGTCCGGTTCCACCGGGTCTGCTCCAGCGCCTTTCTCACGGCCGTCTTTTCCAGGTCTTCAACGGCGCCTTTTAGGCTGTAATCCTCGGTTCCGCTCTCCTCCGGAGAGACGTGTCGCCGGTTGAGGAAATCCCAGTTGCCGACACTCAGGTATCGGCGAATGACATTCTGCAGTTCCCGAACATTGCCGGGCCAGGGATAACTGAACATGGCGTCCAACATCCTTGCGGGGATGCGTTTCTGTTGTGGATCGTCGCTCTGGTGGAGGCTCAAAAAATGATCGACCAGGAGAGGAATATCCTCTTTTCTATCCCTGAGAGGAGGCAAAGCGATAGGGATCACGTGAATGCGGTAATAGAAGTCTTCCCGCATTTGACCGTCTTGGACCAACTCCATGAGATTCCTGTTGGTTGCTGCAATGACCCGGAAGTTCGATCTCTTGAGCTTGCTGCTCCCCACAGGAGTGTAATCTCCGCCGTCGATGGCCCGCAGGAGTTTGACCTGCATGTTCAGGGTCAGTTCTCCGACCTCATCCAGGAACAAGGTACCCTCGTCGGCGATATCCAGGTACCCCGCTTTGTCGGCATAGGCCCCGGTGAAGGCGCCTTTCTTGTGGCCGAAGAACTCGCTCTCAAGAAGGTTCTCGGGAATGGCGCCGCAATTGACGGTGACGAACTCCTTTTCATGCCTGCCGCTCAGTTCGTGGATAGCCCGAGCCACCAATTCCTTCCCTGTTCCTGATTCGCCGAAAACGGCCGCGCTGGCGTCGCTGTGGGCGGCTTTCAGGATGAGTTCGTAAACTTCCTGCATCGCTTCGCTTTTTCCAAGAATGTTCCGGAAGCGGTAGCGCTCCTTCATGGAGGACCTGAGATGGATGTTTTCAAGCCTCAGCAGTTCCGCTTCCTCTTTCATGGCCATCTCGTGGCGCACCGCCTCCGTGCAATCCCGGAAAGTGGAAAGAACAGCGGGTTTGCCTTTGAGCTGGAGGGCGACATGCTCCCCTTCCACAAAAAATTCTTTTCCGCCGGGGCCCGTGCACCGGATCCTGAAATGCTTTTCCTGGGCAGGCCCTGTTTCGGTCCAGCCGAACACATTGTCGGCACATTGGATGAGACCTTGTGAGATGAGCTCCTCTACCGGCTCTTCCCCGGCTCCGGTCCCCTTCTTCAGGCCGAAAAGGGCGGCAAAGGCGGCATTCATGAACAGGACCCTTCCATCCTGCTGCAGTGTCACTCCCTCGGTCACGTGCTCGGCCAGGGTCCGGTAGCGCTCCTCACTCTCTCTAAGAGCGGTCTCGGCAAGCTTGATCCATATGATTCTGCCCAGTTTCTCAGCGATCACCTTGCAGAGCTTCACCTCTTCATTCAGAAACGGACCTTGGTCAGAGGGAGGTCGCGGCACTTTGTAACATACCTGGAGAAGGCCCTTTTCCTCGGTGCTTATGACAAACTCAGTGGACAGCACCCAGGGTGTTTCCGCAAAGTCCGGGGTTTTGTAAAGGCGGTCTCCGAGGATTATGCATGCACTGGTGATTTCGGGATACTGGTACGCTGATGGGATGATGTTGATGGTCCCCTGGAGGATTTCATCGAGGGAGATCTCCGGCCTTTCGAAAAGCTCGGAAATGGCATAGAGGCAATCGAGCTCCTTTACCCTTTCCCTCAGAGCGTAGGAGACTTGCCTCAGAGTCTCTTCCGTCTTCCGGCCGTTCAAACCATTAGGCGCCGGCATGGTTTGCTCCCGCATGATCTTCGTCTTGCAGTTTTGAGAGAGACCCCCATGCCTGCTGCTCAGGGGGGTTTTCAAGAACAGATTCTTTTTTTTAAAGGAGCCAAACAGCGCTATCTTTTCATGTTAGGCGCACGGTGGCAACATGAAAAAGCGGTTGATCTTGCATTTGAGTCCCGGGTTTGGTACGATGGCAGAAAAACAGCATCTTTCCAGTCGTCTCCCCCACGAAGAGTGCGGGCACGGGAGCACCGGAGCGCAGGCAGCGAACCTTTTGGCAAGGGGATCAGCCATGGCTCGAGATCTGAGAAAACCCCGTTTTCCTTTTTGGAAACGGGGTTTTTTATGGTTCCTCAAAATGGGATAAGACACCCTGAGCAGCGGCGGATTCTGCTGTAGCGGGGCAAGGAGGCTTGTCGTGAAACCTGAAGCAGACATCGAAACCCTAGCGCCTCCTGCGGCCTGAGTGAGAAGTACCTCGCCAAGGGGCATGTTGCCAGGAAGACGCTCTATGTGGGGAAGATCAACCACAAAGGCGCCATCATCATCAGGGACGTTGAAACAGATCGAAGCGCCGGTGCATGTCACGGAGAGGACGGCGCCGGGGCTTGCTTTCATGGCCTTTCATTGGAAG
>JAWOJI010000335.1:0-5661 GCA_046481735.1 Desulfatiglandales bacterium
TTTCAACGCAACTGGAGACGCTGGAAAAGCCGACGGTCTACTCCCTTGTGGCGGACGAGCAACATCCTTTTTGGAAGCACCTGTACGAATACGGCCATCGCATGCCTCTGGTGAGCACCGTTTACGGGGGAGCGGTGTTTCAGGTGGCGGGGGGGCCCCATCGCTATCTTGTCTATGTGGGACCCTCAGGCTTCATCGTTCGGAACAAGCCGGGGCACTTTACTTCCTGAAAGGCTTTCCGTAAAATCCCATATGGATTTTGCCGTACTCGAGGTTCTCCTTGCGATGGGGAGGCTTGCTTTCATCCGGGTAACCAAGGGCGATGATGCATTCTACGACCATGCCGTCAGGGATGTGGAGCAATTCTGCAACGTATGCGCCTGAGGTTTTTTCATTGTCGTGCATCCGATCCCGCAATTGAATCCAGCAACTCCCGAGACCGATGGATTCAGCGGCAAGCTGAATGAAGATTGCGGCTATGGAGGCGTCTTCAATCCAAACCGTGCTTTTTTCGGGATTGGCGCAAACAGCGATTGCGAGGGGCGCGTTTTTCAGAAATCCGGCTCCATGAGGCTTCGCTCTGGAAAGCTTTTCAAGAACCGCTTGATCGGTTACGAGAACGAATTCCCAGGGGTTCCCGCCCATGGAGGACGGTGCGCGCAAAGCGGCTTCAACCAGCGCGTCCATCTTTCCCTTTTCAACCGGTTGAGGCTTGAATTTCCTGATGCTTCGCCTTTTTTCCAACAGGGTAAGAACCATGGCAAACCTCCTCGCGCCTCGGTTTCTGAAATCCGTCTTGGCGGAATTCAGGAAAGAAGCTTACATTATGACGGGTGTAGAGGAAAGAAAAATTGGCGGCTTTTTGCGAAGCCGTCAAAATTGAAGGAAAGATAGAGGGAACATGACAAAACTGTATCTTGCGTCTTGCAGCGGGTATGAAGCACCAGAGATTCAGGAGAAAATGACTTCGAGTTTTGCAAGCCTGGGCATCGATTTGGAACTGCTCCAGGGCAAACGGGTTCTTCTCAAGCCGAACCTGCTCAATGCCAGCGCCCCTGAAAAAGCCGTGGTGACCCATCCTGAATTCTTCCGGGCTTGCGTGCGTCTCGTCAAGGCGTGTGGAGGCAGGCCCATGATGGCCGAGTCCCCCGCTTTTCAGCCTCTTGCCAAGGTGATGAAGAAAACGGGGTATGACCGGGTGGTGGAGGAAGAAGGCTGCGAAGTGGCCGATCCCAGGGAAACGGAGGTCTTGTTTTGGGAGGGGGCCGAAACCTTCAAGCGCTTCGAGATTAGCAGGGCTTTCCTTGACGCCGATGTGGTGATCAACCTTCCAAAGCTCAAAACACACGGGCTCACCTACCTCACAGGCGCCGTGAAGAACTTCTTCGGCATGGTTTACGGGTTGAACAAATCCCAGTGGCACTTGCGGGCGCGAAGCGGCGAGGAATTCTCGGGGCTTCTCCTCGATCTGTACGGGGCCCTCCTGCAAAGCGCCGGGACGGGCAAGACCTTCATCCACATGATGGATGCCGTGACGGGAATGGAAGGCGAAGGTCCGGGCAGTTCAGGGACGCCGAAAAGAGTCGGCGCCATGCTTGTGGGGCAAGATGCGCTGGCGGTCGATGCGGTAGCTGTGAGGCTGGTGAACCTGGACAGAAACAAGGTGCACACCCTGAGGCTGGGGCAAAAAAGGAAGCTGGGTACTACTGCACTGGAGGAGATCCAAATTTTGGGCGCCCGTCTCGAGAACCTGGAGGTTCATGACTTTGTCCCCAGCAGATCGGCAGGCGATCCATCTCCTGTTTCGCGTTGGCCCCTCAACACGGAGTTTTTCAAAAATCTCCTTGTAGAGCGGCCGGTTCCTTCAAAAGCCCGGTGCACCCTGTGCTATCAATGCAAGGCGATCTGTCCGGGGGGCGCCATCGAGAAATCGAACGGCCGGGATCCCGTGCCTCTGTACAACTACGACAAATGCATCCGCTGCTACTGTTGCATGGAGATCTGCCCTGAAGCGGCCGTCAGCCTGAGACGCGGGAAACTCCAGTGGTTGTTCAAGGGGCGGGCGCATTAGGTTTTACTTAAGTGTTCAGGGGTTCAGTGTTCAGCGCTCAGACTGTTCTAAGAAAATCCGTCCATCGAGCTATGAATTCAATGTGGTTGTTGGAGTCGGCAAAGAAAATCCTGCGAAGGTATGCAGGGGTGAAGCGATACGAGGTCCAGGTGGACGATCACCGGTGGGTCTATCTGGATGGGGGAAGAGGGGAGGTCATACTTTTCGTTCACGGCTATGGGATGGAAAAGGATGGATGGGATATCTTCCTGAAACAATGGAGCCGCTCCTATCGAGTCATCGCTCCGGACCTGCCGGGATTCGGTGAAAGCACCAAGACGAGTGGGGCGGTCTACGACGTTCCCCGCCAGGTGAAAAGACTGGACCGTTTTGTGGGGGCCCTCGGTATCCATCGCTTTCACCTCGCCGGCATTTCCATGGGCGGCGCCATCGCGGCTTATTATGCAGGGGAGCACCCCGGGAAAATAAGGAGCTTGTTTTTGATGGCCCCTGCCGGGGTGGCTTCTCGATTGCCGAGCGCGGCATGGAGCGAGTACCTGGAAAAGGGGAAAGTCGCCCTGCTTTACAAAACAACGGAAGAATTTGATCGACTGCTCGGTATGATTTTTTATAAGAAGCCTTTTGTCCCTCGATTGATTACACGATATTTCGCCTTGAAAGGGGCTTCCGAGCACCGGTTTCGGGAGAAGGTCCTGCGAGATCTCCAAACAGCGGGATTAACGATTCTCGAAGGCCGTCTTGCCGGAGTGAAAGCGCCCACGCTTCTCATCTGGGGAGAAGAGGACCGCATCCTGCACGTGTCAGGAGCGGAGAAATTCCGCCGGAGCTTGAAAAATTGCCGCATCATCACCCTAGGAAAGTGCGGGCATGTGGTTTTCTATGATCAGCCCAAGGCCACGAGGGAAGCTTACCGGGATTTTCTGGAGAGCGTAAAGAACAGGGGCAAAAACAGGGCGTGAAAAAATGAAAACTTATGATCTTATTGCCGTAGGGACAGGCTCGGCGATGAACATTGTGGAGGCTGTCCTGCAAAGGGACCCTGAAAAAAGAGTGGCGGTCATTGACAAGGACGATCCGGGGGGCATCTGCCTGACCAGGGGTTGCATTCCCACAAAGCTTCTGGTTTACCCCGCAGAAGTTCGCCGTATCGCGGAAGAGGGCAAAACCGTGGGCGTGGACGCCGGAATTCGCAAAATGGATTTCAAGGCAATCATGGAGAGGATGAGAACCCTGGTGGGAAGGGATGTGGAGGATATCCGGAAGGGTCTCGGTGAGGCGAGCAGTATTGATTACTATCGCGATGTGGCTGAATTCGTAGCGCCCTATCAGGTCAGGGTTGGAAAGGATGCAGTCACTTCAGAGATGATCGTGCTTTGCACGGGCTCAAAGCCCCTGGCCCCGGACATTGAAGGATTCGATGCGGTGGACTGGCACACGAGCGACACCATCCTCGGCATCAGGAGCCTTCCAAAGACCCTGGCGATTCTGGGCGGGGGGTACATCGCGGCGGAATACGGGCATTTCTTTTCCGCCATGGGTTCGGAGGTGACGGTGATCGGAAGAAACCCGCGGTTCCTTCCGGCCGAGGAGCCTGAAGTGTCCGTGCTTGCAAGAAAAGAGATGTCCCGGTTCATGACGATCCTCACAAACCACGAAGCAGTGGCGGTAGAAGCTACAGGCAAAGGAAAGAAGACCATCCGCGCAAGGGATAGGGCTACCGGAAAAATCAAACAGATTGTGGCGGATACAGTGCTTGTGGCATTGGGCAGGGCCTCCAACAACGATTTGCTCCATCCGCAAAGGGCGGGGATCCGCACGGACGACAGAGGCTGGATCGTGGTCAATGACTACCTGGAAACCTCTCAGCCTAACGTATGGGCCCTTGGGGACGGGATCGGAAAGCACCTGTTCAAACATGTGGCCAATTATGAATCCAAGGTCGTTTACTACAATGCGGTGTTGGGCAGGCGAGTCAAAGTGGATTACCACGCCGTACCCCATGCCGTCTTTGCCTACCCGGAGATTGCCTCTGTGGGTCTTGGCCAGAGAGAAGCTTTGAAGGCTTATGGCAAGGATCGTGTGATGATCGGGTTTCATAGGTATCACAACACGGCTAAGGGGGAGGCCATGGGACTTCATGACTTTTTCGTCAAGGTCCTGGTGGAGGAAGGAACCACGAGAATCCTGGGCGCTCACATTATCGGGCCTCATGCATCGCTCCTCATCCAGGAAATCGTGACCCTCATGTACACCGGGGACATGAGCATGAGGCCCATCGTGACAGGGATGCACATTCACCCCGCGCTAAGTGAGGTGGTGGAAAGAGCGTTCATCTCCTTGATGAGGCCGGATGAATATGATCACATGATGAGCCAGGGGTGGATATAGAGACGGTGCAAGGTGCAAGGCCAAGACATATAAGAAATGGTATTCCGTGAGCCTTGAGCCGTGTGCCTTCCTGCTATGTACGCCGCAAGCCTGCCCCCGCGAAGGCGGGGGAGGGATGTTTACCCGCCTCCGGTGGGAGGGTAACGCAGCAGAGGATGTCTTGATGGTGAATCAGGGGGGAAACAATGTACTTGACAAAAGACGGTGCATCCCTAATAGAAGGCAAGAGGCATTCTGTCAATGCGAGGGGCGGGGTGGCGAAGGAATCTCAAAAGAAACGTTTGCCGTGCCGGATAAAGCAGCTCTCGCAATGACTTCATTTTTCGAGGCCGCGACAAGGATGTTTCAGCGAATATGGGAAAGTCGTCAAACGTGATGATCTCGTGAACAGTCATGACCTGGGTGCAGGCCACCCCCACCGATGAAAATGTAGGGGCGGGCTTTATGCCCGCCGGCGGGAGGGGATAAACCCCTCCCCTACGAGCGCATTTGCACGGTAAAAAGTCGATAAAGGAGGCTCAACCATGGAGGTGAAAAGAATTCTTTGGCCGACTGATTTGTCCGGAAATGCGGAAAAAGCTCTTGATTATGTGACATCCCTGTCGGAGAAGTATCAAAGCGAAGTCCATGTGCTCTATGTGATCGAGGATTTGGCTCGCCATGAACCCTGGTATGGGGATTTTGACACGGACCACATGGAAAAAATACAGGCGTGGGAACAGAAAACCGCCAAGAAACGCCTGGACGAGGTCTGCGAGACCTTCCTGAAAGGCTGCCCTCTTTATATCAAACACACGGCCGTCGGAGATCCTGCGCAGGAAATCCTTCAGTTTGTTGAAAAAGAAAAAGTGGACCTTGTGGTGATGGCAAGCCGGGGAAAGAAGGGGTATTTCCGGTTCGGTGGCGTGGCTGAAAAGATCGTCAGGAATTGCCCGGTCCCGGTCGTCACGATCCCCGTAGGACCGACGCATTGATTCCACACCATGGAGAACGCGGGTAAACTCAAAGGCACGATCGGTGATCTTCTCAGAAGCCAGAAGCTGGCGGTCCTCTCGACCCACAGCAATGGCCAACCGTACGCGAGCCTCGTCGTGTTTCCCGCCACGAGGGACGCCATCGATCTCGCTGCGGAATGATTCCCTATACGCAGCCTTCCAACCGGCCCGGCTTCGGCCCGCCGGTCGCCCAGTCCAGCAACTCCA
>JAWOJI010000365.1:0-2928 GCA_046481735.1 Desulfatiglandales bacterium
GTACCGAGATTCACTGCCCAGAAGAATACTGCCTTTTTGAACCCTGTAAGCTTTTTCCCCTTTGCGCCGGAGTTCGGACCCGAGGTCAAGGGAAAACCTTTTGCCTACAGGTGAGAAAAGATGTTTACTTCTCTGCTTCTTAGATCTCTGAACAGGGAAGCGGCATCACCCAAGAACAGCCCTGAGGAGATCCTCCGCAAGCTCGAAATCAGGGATGGGTATGCCGTCGCCGATTTGGGTTCGGGCGGGGGATTTTTCACGCTCGCTTTTGCCCGCAGGACAGGAAAAAACGGCGCGGTTTACGCCATCGATAACCAGCCGAAATATCTCGATTTCATAAGACGACAGTCAGAAAAGGAAGGTTTGAACAACATTGTCTTGGTGCGTGCGACGGAAATGCAGAGCAATCTGCCGCAATCAGGCCTCGACCTCATTTTTGCCCGGAACGTTTTCCACCACCTGCCCGAGCCGGCATCCTATTTTCAAAGTCTAAGGGGGTTTCTGAAACCCGGCGGAAAGGTCGTCATAATCGAACATCGGCCTAAAAAGGGCTTTGGTTTTGTCGCCCTTTTCAAACATCACACCCCTGCCCAGACGATTATCCAAGGAATGGGCAGGGCCGGTTACCGATTCTTGTCCTCAGCCGATTTTCTTCCCAATCAGGCCTTTCATGTTTTTGGGTTGAAGCAGATCAACTGAAAACTCTCGGTGACGCAGCTTCGATCAGGGCAACAGGGAAAATGGGCGAGACCTTTTATCCATTCGAATTCAGGTTGGACCAGGCTGCTCGGTTGATGCTCATGAATTCTTCATGACAAGGGCGCCGACCGGACAGATGTCGGCGCAAGCAAGGCAGTCTGCGCAATCGGGCATGCGCTCTCCGGCGTAAAAGCTGATGACCGTGTGAAAACCTCGCTTAGCAAAGGTCATCAGAGGCAGACCGTTTTGGGTCCGGCACACCCGGACGCAACGGGCGCACAAAACGCACCGATTGGGGTAGTAGTCGATCAAGGGATGGTCTTGGACGATTGCCGGTTCTTTAAGATACGTCTCAAGGCCCTTGGGTTTGAGACCCACATGAAGGAATCTCGCCATGTCCTGGAGAGCGCATTTCTTATTTGCAGGGCAGTGGGCGCAGTCAACATCGTGGACCGAGAGAAGAAGCCGAAGGGCGCTGATCTGAAGGGCCCGCACCTCGGGTGTATCAGTCTTGACAACCATGCCTTCTCTGACCGTGACCGTGCAGGATGGGACGGGCTTGGGCACACCCTGGATTTGCACAAAACACAGCCTGCAAGAGGCATGGGGCTCTTGCTTTCCTCTCAGATGGCAAAGATGGGGGACATAAATTCCATGGTCCAGGCAGGCATCAAGCAGAACCGTGCCGTCCTCGACCTCCATATCTTTATCGTCCACAACCAGTTTAATCATATTCTCTGTACTACCAATGTTCGATTTTATGAAATTTTGTTAAGCATATTTCATCCATGCTTTTGAACCGGTTTGGATCATTTGAATTTTGGCCATTTGGATTTGTTTCGGATTTCGAGTTTCGTGCTTCGGATTTGGTTGCGGCTACGCTGCACTGTGTCCTCCGCGATGTGGGGGGTCTCATGGTCCTGCTTTTTCCTCCTCTTTTCGAGGCCGCTCCATGACAGGTGCAAGATGGGGCGGTGAGACCCTTTTTACGGCCCTGTATTGCACTGGGCATGAAACCATGCATTCCCCGCACTTGACGCACAGGGTCTGGTCCACTGCCTTTTTCCTGTCTTTGGTGGTGAAGATGGCCTCCACAGGGCAACTCCCAACGCAGGCGTCACAGCCGCGAGCGCATCTTTCAAGATCAATGTAGTAGGCGGTGAGAGCGCGGCACATCCCTGAAGGACATCGCTTTTCCTTGATATGAGCTTCATACTCCTCGCGGAAGTAGCGCAGCGAGGTGAGGATCGGGTTGGGAGCCGTTTTTCCCAGCCCGCACAGGGATCCTTCCTTGATGCGAAGACTGAGCTGTTCCAGTTGTTCCAGGTCTCCTTCCCGGCCTTCCCCATGGGTGATCCGCTCCAGAATGCGTAGAAGATGAAAGGCGCCGATGCGGCAGAAGGTACACTTCCCGCAGGACTCTTTCTGGGTGAAGTCAAGAAAGTAGCGCGCCACGTCCACCATGCAGGTATCCTCGTCCATCACCACCATGCCGCCCGACCCCATCATCGCGCCTGCCTCTGTAAGGGAGTCGAAATCAATGGAGGTGGAAAGGAACTTCTCCGGTAGGCATCCCCCTGAGGGGCCTCCGATTTGAACTGCCTTGAAGCGCTTTTTGTTGGGAATGCCTCCGCAGATGTCGAAGACGAGAGTTTCCAGGGTAACGCCTGTAGGGATTTCCACCAAGCCCGGATGGATCACGCTGCCGACCACGGAAAAAATGGCGGTCCCGGGGCTTTTCTCTGTGCCGATACCTTTAAACCAGGCTGCGCCATGAGCCAGAATGGCAGGAACCGCTGCAAAGGTCTTCACGTTGTTGATGACCGTGGGCTGATGGTGAAGGCCTTTTTCCACCGGATACGGGGGTCGATGGCAGGGCATGCCCCTGTTCCCTTCTATAGATTGAATCAGAGCTGTCTCTTCGCCGCATACAAAGGCGCCGGATCCCTGGAACAGCTCGATCTCCAGGTCAAAATCGCCTCCGAGGATATTTTTTCCCAGAAGCCCGAGGTCTTTTGCCCTACAAAGTCGGCTACCAAAACCGTGGAGAAGCAAATCACGAAGGAAATCGAAAAGGCAGCCGAGAGAAAGGTTCTTGAGGCGTTTGAACGGGCTCGCATTGCAAACGGCGATACCCTAAGCAATTCGGGCGGATATTTGTCTGGATCTGGATCAGGATCAGGCAGGGGTTCGAGCCTGGCTTCACTGGGATTTGGCTTTGGCGAGGTC
>JAWOJI010000386.1:0-2595 GCA_046481735.1 Desulfatiglandales bacterium
GCTGGGCCGTGGCATGGAAGTTCCCTCCCCAGCAGGAACAAACAGTCATAAGGGATATCGTGGTCGGCGTCGGGCGCACAGGCGCTTTAACGCCCGTTGCCGTGCTTGCGCCCGTTAAGGTGAGCGGAGTGGAGGTCAGCCGCGCCACCCTCCACAACGAGGGTGAAATCAAGAAGAAGGATATAAGGATCGGCGACACGGTAATAATTCAGCGCGCCGGGGACGTCATTCCAGAGGTCGTACAGGTCATCGTATCAAAAAGAAAGGGCGATGAAAGACCCTTTGTCATGCCGGACAGGTGCCCTGCGTGCGGATCCAGGGTGGAAAGGCCGGAGGGAGAGGCGGTTCACAGGTGCAGCGGTCTTGCCTGCCCCGCCCAAATCAAGGAGAATATTGCCCATTTCGCCTCCAGAGGCGCCATGGACATCGAAGGACTCGGATACAAACTCTTGGACCAAATGATTGATAAGCGAATCATCGAAGACCAGGCGGATCTCTACTTCCTCAAGAAAGAGGATCTGATGAGGATGAACCGCATGGGTGACAAGCTGGCTCAAAACATTCTGAAAGCGATCGACAAAAGCAGGAGACCTGCCCTCTCGAACCTGATCTATGCTCTTGGGATCAGAAACGTGGGGACCCACCTTGCAGGCGTTCTGGCCGGCCGCTTCAAATCAATGGAGAACCTGGCCTCCCGGAGTGTGGAGGATCTGACTCAGGTCCACGAGGTGGGCCCTGTTGTTGCTCAAAGCATTTACACCTTTTTCCGAAACCCGAAGAACCTCACCGTGCTGGAAAAATTGAAGGCGGGTGGCGTTGTGTTCCCCCTAGAGGAAGGCAGTTCCGCGGATCTGCCTCTTGCGGGAAAAACTTTTGTTTTGACAGGGGGGCTCGACTCTTTTTCCCGTGACGAGGCCAGAAAGATCATCGAGGGTTTGGGCGGAAGGGTTTCCTCTTCTGTGAGCAGGAAAACCGACTTTGTCGTGGTAGGCAAGGACCCAGGCTCCAAGGACGACGAGGCGCGGCGCCTTGGGATCAAGACATTGAACGAAGAAGAGTTCAAGAAGATGATAGGATAAAACCATGCATCCATCATCGATCGTGTTCGGAGTGCTGGCTGCGGCTCTCGGCATGTTTATCTGGGGCCGCTTTCGCTATGACTTCGTAGCTCTCCTGGCTTTGCTGGCCGTCGTGCTGACCGGTGTGCTGCCCGTGGAACAAGCATTCAATGGGTTTGCACACCCGGCGGTGGTCACGGTGGCTGCGGTTCTGGTGATCAGCCGCGCCCTTCAGAATGCAGGGATTGTGGACGTGGTTCTCCGCCTCCTTGCTCCTCTGCAGGGGAAACAGACTCTTCAGCTCGTAGCCCAAACCCTGGTGGTGGCCGTCTTGTCGGCTTTCATGAACAATGTGGGAGCACTGGCACTCATGCTGCCTGTAGCCATGCGCAATGCGTACCGCGACGGCTATTCACCCGCAAGCGCCCTCATGCCCCTGGCTTTCGGATCTCTTCTCGGAGGCTTGACCACCCTGATCGGCACGCCGCCCAATATCATCATTTCCACCTTTCGATACCGCGAATTCGGCGAAGCGTACTCCATGTTCACCTTCACCCCGGTAGGAGTGGTGGTGGCCCTGGCGGGTATAGCCTTTGTCGTGATCATAGGGTGGCGCTTGATCCCCAAAGACCGGGGCGGGGCTGAAAGCCCCGAGAACCTCTTTGAAGTGGCCGAGTACATAACCGAAGTACGAGTTCCGGAAGATTCGAAAAAGGAAGGGCTCACCGTGGAGGACGTGGAAGCCCTCGGTGAAGACGAAGCGCTGATCCTGGGAATCGTGCGCGAAGGGAAAAAGAGGTTGGCGCCCCGAGGCTATGAAACCATACACGCAGGGGATATCCTGATCGTTGAGGCCCCTTCCTCTGCTCTCACAAAGCTGCTCGACGGCAGCGGCTTTGCGCTGGAGGAAGACAAGAAGACATTCACCAAGGATCTCGGCTCCGAGGAGATCGCCGTAAGAGAAGCGATTGTAGGCCCCGGCTCAGGAATCCAGGGTCGCACACCGGTCTCCATGCGCCTCAGGACGATTTACGGCGTCAATCTTCTGGCCATTGCACGCCACGGCTACAGGATAAAAGAACGACTCAGTCACACAAGGCTCCAGATCGGCGATGTCATGCTCTTGCAGGGCGCAGGGAGCAGGATTCAGGACTTGATGAGCGAATTCGACATCCTGCCCCTGGCTGAAAGAGCCCTCAAGATCGGCAAACCCAAGCGCCTCCTCCTGGCATCCGGCATCTTTGCCGCAGCGATCGCAGCGGTGCTTGCCGATTTGCTCCCGGTGCACATCGCGTTCCTGTCCGCATCCGTGGCGCTTGCTGTCACAAACGTCGTCGGCAAAGAGGAAATCTACCAGGCTGTTGACTGGCCGGTCATCATCCTGCTTGCAGCTATGATTCCGGTGGGGAATGCTCTGGAACCAAGAAGGACATCATCGCGCGCTACGTGGCGTCGAGCCTGGAAACGCTTTCGGCCCAGGATGCAGCCGTGGATGAATCCCGGATCGTTCCAGTCGTAAAGGACCGTGGCTGGCTTG
>JAWOJI010000440.1:0-2650 GCA_046481735.1 Desulfatiglandales bacterium
CCTCGATCGTCTCCCTGAATCCATGATCATTTTGGGGGCCGGTCCGATCGCCATCGAAATGGCCCAGACTTTCCGCCGCCTGGGAACAAAGGTGCACGTGGTTCAGAGAAGCGGACAGATCCTCACCAAGGAAGACAAGGACATGGCTGATGAAGTCATGCAGGTTTTGGCATCCGAGGGGGTCGCCTTTCACTTGAATACATCGGTGCTCGGTGTAAAAGACCTTGGAACCGAGAGGGAGGTGCTCCTCAAAGACAAGGAGGGGAACACCGGCAGTTTGCAGGCGGAAAAACTCCTGGTTGCCATGGGCCGGGACCCCAACATCCAGGGGCTCAACCTGGAGGGCGCAGGCGTTGGGTTCGATCGAAAGGGCGTGAAGGTCGATGAAAGGATGCGCACCTCACAAAAGCACATTTACGCGGCGGGCGATGTGACCGGTAAGTTTCTGTTCACCCATGCCGCAGGCTACGAAGGAAGCATCGTCCTAGCCAACGCCATCTTTCATCTTCCAAGAAAGGCGGACTACACTTTCCTTCCCTGGTGCACCTACACGGACCCGGAACTGGCCAGCATCGGGATGAACGAAAAGGCGGCCAAGGAGGCGGGCATCGATTACACAATCTTTATGGAACCTTTCTCAGGCAATGACAGGAGTCTTGCGGAAGGGGAGAGAGTGGGCAAGATCAAAATGCTCCTGGACAAGAAAGAAAAACCCCTTGGAGTTCAGATCCTGGGACCTCAGGCCGGGGAGCTGCTGAGCGAGTGGGTGGCGGTCCTGAACGGGAAGGTGAAGCTCTCCACCCTGGCATCGGCCGTTCATCCCTATCCTACGCTGGGCGAGATCAACAAGCGGGTGGCGGGGAGCTATCTTTCACCGAAAATCTTCTCGGAGCGGATCAAGAAGGGACTGAAATTCTTCTTTCATCTCAAGGGCAGGGCATGCGGTGAATGACACAGCCACAAAGGAGGATTCAATGAAAATCGGAATGATCGGGTTGGGTCGTATGGGAATGAACATGGCCAGGCGCCTTTTGCAGGGGGGCCATGAAGTGGTGGCCTACAACAGGACGCCTCAGAAGACGGATGAGTTGGCCGGAGAGGGGGCCGAGGCGGCCTATTCCCTCTCTGAACTGGCGGAGAAGCTTCCCCCCCCTCGGGTAGTGTGGATGATGCTGCCCGCCGGGCCGGCCGTAGACGATCACCTGCTACGGCTGAAAGAAATCCTCTACCCCGGCGACATCGTGATCGACGGCGGAAACACCTATTACAAAGACGACATCCGCCGCGCAGAATCGCTGGCGGAAAAGGAAATTCGTTTTATGGACGTGGGGGTCAGCGGCGGCGTTTGGGGATTGAAGGTCGGATATTGCATGATGATCGGCGGATCCGAAGAGACCTATCGATACATCGAGCCTGCGCTTCAATCCCTGGCCCCGAAAGAGGGGTATCTCTACTGCGGCCCGACCGGTGCCGGGCACTTCGTGAAAATGGTACACAACGGCATCGAGTACGGCATGATGCAGGCTTACGGAGAAGGCTTTCAGATCCTGGAGGCTTCTCCCTATGCCGGGACGTTGAACTACGCAGAAGTGGCCCATCTCTGGAACCAGGGAAGCGTGGTGCGTTCGTGGCTCCTGGAGCTTGCAGAAGCGGCCTTTTCAAAGGACGGGAAGCTCGGCGACATCCGCGGGTATGTGGACGATTCCGGGGAAGGCCGCTGGACCGTAAATCAGGCGGTTGAAACCGGGGTCAGCGCTCCGGTCATCACCCTGTCCTTGATGAGCCGCTTCCGGTCGAGGGATGCAGACTCTTTTTCGGACAGAGTGCTTGCAGCCCTGAGAAGGGAATTCGGCGGCCATGCCGTGAAGAAATCAGAAGAGGAATGATTCTATGAACAAGGAAAACCAGGTTGCCGAAACGGTTGTTGAAGGCATTGCAGAGGATGTGCAGGTTGCCGAGGGTGGCTGTGTGCTTGAGGGCACGCTAGAACCGTGCGCACTCGTAATCATCGGCGCATCAGGGGATTTGACGGCCAGGAAACTGGTCCCGTCCCTTTTCAACCTCTACCGGAACAAGGGGCTTCCCAAACCATTTTTGATCGTGGGATGCGGCCGCACAAAGATGACGGATGAGGCGTTCCGCGAAAGCACGAAGGATGCCCTGGTTCAAAACTCCCGCATAGACCAGGGGAGGTGGGAGGCCTTTGCCGAAGGTTTGTACTATTGCCCGATTCAATATGATGAGCCCTCCTCCTATGCCGAGCTGGCCGAGCGGATTCAGGGCCTGGACAAAGAACACGGGACCAAGGGGAACCGCATCTTCTACCTGGCCATACCTCCCACTCTATACGAGACCACGGCCCGGATGATCGGCAAGGCCGGCCTGTCCGCCGAAAAAGACGGCTGGTCGAGGATCGTGGTGGAAAAGCCTTTCGGCAGGGACCTGAAAACCGCGATTGTCCTGGACAGGGTGCTCGGAGAGCATTTCCAGGAACACCAGATCTTCAGGATCGATCATTACCTGGCTAAGGAAACGGTCCAGAACATCCTCATGCTTCGCTTTGCAAACGCCATCTTCGAACCGCTCTGGAGCAGGCAGTACATCGACCATGTGAGCATTACCGCTGCAGAGACCCTTGGGGTGGAGCGCA
>JAWOJI010000099.1:0-2512 GCA_046481735.1 Desulfatiglandales bacterium
CGCCGACAGTTTCCGCTCCTCAGACAGATGTTGCCTGCGATTCGAAGACCGGTGGACATCCTTTGGGTGAAAAATCCGGGGGTGGAGGCGGATCAAATCCGCGAGGCCGAAGAGTGCCTGGGAAATGCCTCCAGATGGCTGGAAGGCAGTGAAAAGCTCGGCGCCTTGCACCGCCGGGAGGGAGAACCGACCGCCGATGTGATCCTGGACACCGCCGGAAACGATTCTGTGGTTGTATTGGGGGCGAGCTTGCGCCACGATGTCTATCGTCGCATGGTCGGGAGCGTCCCCATGGAGGTCCTGTCACGCTCCGATTCGAGCGTCCTTCTGGCCAAGCTTCCACCGGAGGACGGCAGCGAATGTTTCAAGGAACCCTTCGTGCAGGGTTCAGAATCGCCGGCGCCTGATTCTGATAAAGCACTTGTTGAAGCGGAGTGATGCGAGGAATCGGCATGGAAGAGAGCATGAACCGAAGCAGCGAAGCAAGGGCGATTATTCATTTGGACATGGATGCCTTCTACCCGGCCGTCGAAGCACTGGACAACCCGAGGCCCAAAGGTAAGCCGGTAATCGTAGGAGGAAGCCGGCAAAGAGGGGTGGTGTCGTCTGCCTCATATGAAGCGCGCAAATGTGGCGTCCATTCCGCCCAGCCTATGGCGAAGGCGATGCGTTACTGCCCGCATGGGGTATTCCTTCCTGTCAGGATGGCAAGATACTTGGAAATCTCCGGGCGGGTATTCGAGATTTTCCGCCGTTTCACCCCGCTGGTCGAACCGCTCTCCATTGACGAGGCATTTCTGGATGTCACAGGCTCGTCAAGGCTCTTTGGCGGGCCGGAGGACATCGCACGCAGGGTCAAGGAAACCGTGTTCCTGGAGGTGGGTCTGACAGTCTCAGCAGGGATTGCGCCGTCCAAGTTTGTTGCCAAGATAGCCTCGGACATAAAAAAACCCGACGGCCTGACCCTGGTTGTTCAGGAGCGTGTCAGGGAGTTCCTGGACCCTCTTCCCGTGAGCAAAATGTGGGGGGTGGGCAAGATCACCCAGGAAGCGCTCAAGGAATTGGAGATTCGGACTTTTCGGGACCTGAGCCGGACGCCGGTCGAGGTCCTGGAGAGGAGATTCGGCAAATACGGTGCAAAGATGCACCGGCTCTCGATGGGGATAGACGACAGAGAGGTGCAGTCCGAACATGATGCAAAGTCAATAGGCCACGAGGAAACCTTTGCTGAAAACATTGCCCAGGTGGATAAAGCAAAAATGGAGCTTCTGGCCATGGCCGGCAAGGTCGCGCGCCGCATGCGGCAGGAACGGCTCCAGGGGAGAACCATTACCTTGAAGGTCAAATACAGCGACTTTGTCTCATCAACAAGGTCTGCAACGCTGCCCAAACCAACCGATGACGCTTCGGAGATCTATTCCAATGTTTGCAGACTGTTGACCGAGACGGAGGTAGGCAGAAGGCCCGTCCGATTGTTGGGCATTTCCCTGTCGCGACTGGCTACCGGCGGAATGGAAGGCCAGCTTTCTCTTTTCAGTGGGGATGAGATTTCAAAGAAGAAAAGGACATTGAATACGGCTCTGGACTCTATCTGCTCGAAATTCGGTGACAAGGCCATCCGCCCGGGCGCGCTCGTGACCAGGCGGCGATAATGTCAGGAAAACTGACAAGGCCTGGCGGGAATCGAAACGGGGAGGTGGGAGGGAAAAATTTCGACTGCGTTTCAGCATCATTCAGGAGAACGGGGGTTGCCTCACATTTTTGTTGATGCCGATGCATGCCCTGTGAAGCAGGAAATCCATCGTGTGGCTAAACGCTACAACCTGGGCGTCACTATGGTGGCAGGGTCGTGGATGCGGGTTCCTGAAGGTGGCAAAGTAACCCTGAAGGTTGTTGGCCAGGGGATGGATGCGGCTGACGACTGGATTGTAGAGAACGTGGATGCAGATGACATCGTGATTACAGCGGACATACCTCTTGCAGCCCGGTGCGTTCGGAAAGGGGCCTATGTGCTGGGGCCTACGGGCAAGCCCTTCACAGACGACAATATCGGCAATACCCTTGCCACACGTAATTTGCTCTCCGAACTGCGCAAGCTGGGGGAGATTACAGGCGGACCTCCGCCGTTCAGCAAGCGGGACCGCTCCACCTTTCTCCAGGGCCTGGATAAAGCCGTCAACGATATCCGGCGCAAGCATTCCTGAGTCTCCGCAAATGGAACTGAAAAACCTCCATGACCCCTTTCCGCTTTTTTTGACTTACAGTGCAATGGAAAGATGAGCGAAAGGTTGTCTGAAGTCGGAAAGGGGCTTCTTGCAATCCCGGAATTGATAGAAAAACTATCCATTATTACGATATCTGGATACGCCGCTTGGTCATCCTCGGCGTATACGGCTACTTCATCGTGGAAGCGGCACTGCTCGTAGGGCTGCCCGGGGGGCTTTACGTTTTTCTCATGAAGTTTCTGGGCCTGTCCCTCACCGCGATGCTGGTGATCCTGGTCATGCAGAAC
>JAWOJI010000145.1:0-18739 GCA_046481735.1 Desulfatiglandales bacterium
GGCGACGACGAGTTTGAGCCAAGGATTTCCGTGCTTTTCGATCGCTCTATCGAAAGCCATCTGTCGGCCGACGCCATCTGGGGGCTTGTGGCACTTGTTTCGGAGGCCCTTCTTAAGGCGCCGAAGCCCCTCTTTTCAGCAACCTGCCGGCAGGCAAAACACCTCTCACCCCAGTGAACGAAAAGGACACCGAGGTCTGTTTCCCCTATTCACACATGCCGGATGATGCCGCCGAGGGAATCTATGCTCGCCGGAGGCGGATGGTCACAAGATTCTGCCTGTCAGGGCACTCGAGCACCATTTCGTCCGCATTCCCCCACGGGTACCTGCCGTCGAACTGCATGACATTGAGATTGGGAAAAATGTCGTGATAGAAAAAACCGCAGAGCCCGCCGCTGTCCCAGCAGCTCAGCTCCAAAGAGTCGCCGGCCTTGTGGCCTGCGGTGCAGGTGCCTTTAACCGAGACAACCTGCGCTTCCAGGGGCTTGATCCCTTCAGGGTTGAGTGCCATCCTTGCTTTACCTTTCTTTCCAACGAGAGACTGCTCCATCTTAGGACCCTGAGGCATTGCAGTCAAAGAAAAACATCACGACACATCAGGTGATGCCTTCCTGGTGATCAGGGACCTTGTTAAGGCGTTGGCAACTCCTTTGGAGTGTGGTAGATGAAAACTTGGAGGAATTGCTCATGAATGTGGACGGCCCCATGAACCTGGAGCCTACCATGAAGCAGGCGGTCGTGAGGAGAAGCGTTCGAAGTTTTGCGGAAGGCAAAATAGCGCCCCTGGCGGCGGAAATGGATGCTACGGCGAGATTCCCGGAAGATCTTTGCCGGGAGATGGCATCGCTCCATTACTTCGGCCTCGAAATTCCACTCCGGCATGGCGGCGCCGGTCTCGACACGGTCAGTTATGCCATGATCATTGAAGAACTCTCCAGGGTTTCAGCGGCCATAGGGCTTTGCGTATCGGTGCACAACAGTGTGGCGGCCTTTCCTGTCTACGAATTTGGGAACGCCTATCAGAGGAAGGTCTTTCTTGAATCCATGGCCGGAGGAAAAAGAATCGGCACCTTCTGCCTCACCGAGCCCAATGCGGGTTCCGATGCGTCGGCCATCGAGACCCAGGCGGTGAGGAAGGGGGATGGGTATCTGCTGAACGGCAGCAAGATCTTCGTGACCAACGGAGGCGTTTCAGGCCTCAACCTCATTTTCGCTCGCCAGCACCCAGAGGACAAAGGCCGTCAGTATTCGGTATTTATGGTCGAATCGGAAAGACTGGGACTTGAGAAGGGCGCCCAAGAGGACCTTATGGGCATGAGAGGAAACCCGGTGTGCCCCATCGTTCTCCACGATTGCTACGTGCCTGTGGAAAACCGGCTGGGAGAAGAGGGACAGGGCCTCAAAATCGCCCTTTCCTCCTTGAATGGAGGACGTATCGGGATCGGCGCACAGGCACTGGGCATTGCCCAGGCGTCGCTTGATGTTTCGGTCAGGTACAGCCGCGAAAGGTACCAGTTCGGCCGGCCCCTATGCAGCTTCGACGGGATAAAAAGTCTTCTTGCGGAGATGGCCATACAAATCGAGGCTTCACGATTGCTGGTTCATCGAGCATCCTCTATGAGGCATCAGGGTCTCGCCCACATCAAGGAGGCGGCCATGGCCAAGCTTTTTGCCGGCGAAGCCGCTGTGGATGTGGCTCGGAAGGGTCTACAGGTTCACGGGGGCTACGGCTACACCAAGGCCTACCCTATCGAGCGCTACTACAGGGATGCCAAGGTTTGCGAAATTTACGAGGGAACTTCGGAAATCCAACGGATCGTGATTGCGAAAAGCATCATGGCAGGGGAAAAAGGCACCCGGAGCGCATGAAGTGGAAAAGGAGAACCACGAATACGAGAAGTTACGGAGAAATATCTGACTCCTGAAAACTGTACACTGAACACTGAATTCTAATGAACATCGCCGTTTGCATAAAGCAGGTCCCGGACACTCCCAACATTCGCATGGACAAAGAGCGGATGAGCATTATTCGAGACGGCGTAGAGAGCATCATCAACCCACTCGACGCAGTGGCCCTGGGTGCGGCCCTTGCCTTGAGGGAGAGGGAAGGCGGCAAAGTGGTCGTCCTGACCATGGGGCCTCCCCAGAGCGAAGAGGCGCTTAGAGAGGCCCTGGCCGCGGGAGCGGATGAGGCGGTCTTGATTACCGATCCCCGCTTCGCGGGAGCGGATACCCTGGCTACGTCCCATACCATGGCGAAAGCAATCTCTCTTCTGTCGCCTTTTCCGGACCTCATCCTGTGCGGAAAGCAGAGCATCGACAGCGATACGGGACACGTGGGACCACAAATTGCCGAGGAACTGGATTTGCCGCAAGCCTGCGGGGTTACGGAAATCCATTTGGAAGGAAGTTCTCTTATTGTGCGACAGGTGAGCGACGGGTTTGTCAACACGTTGCGCGTGACCCTTCCCGCACTTCTGACGGTTTCCCGTGAGCTCTCCACTCCCCGGTACCTGCCCTTCGGTGACATCGAGCGGGCCTTCAGCACGGGGAGAATAGCCCGTTGGGATCTGGGCGATCTGGGCCTGGAGGAAGGCGAGGTGGGGTTTGAAGGATCGGCCACAAAGGTTTTGCGACTCTACCGGCCGCCTCCCAAACAGAGAGGAGAGGTCGCAACAGGCTCCACAAAGGAGTTGGTGGAGCGCATCATTCACAGATTGGAGTCTTTGAGCATTATCGATGAAGAAAGCCGGAGCGAATGAGGCCACAGCAGGCATTTGGGTTTTTGGTGATTACCGGAACTATTTCCAGAACCGGGTAACCTTGCAACTCATCTCCAAGGGCAAGGAACTGGCGCGAGAACTCGAGACGGATTTGACCGTTCTTGTGCTTGGCCATCAAGTGCACCAGTATGCCATGGAGTATGTGGCCCACGGCGCCGATGTGATCATGGCGGTGGACGATCCGGTTTTGAAGACCTATCAGGTTGAGACCTACAGCCGGGTGGTGGCCGATCTCGTAAGCTCGTTCAAGCCGCAGGTTCTTCTTGCGGGGGCAACCGCTTTCGGCAGAGAGTTTTTTCCCCGCCTCGCCAAACGGCTCAAGACCGGCTTGAGCGCGGATTGTCTTTTTCTGGATGTGGATGCCGAAGAGGGATTGCTCATTCAGACAACGCCATCTTTCGGGGGGGAACTTCTTGCAGATGTTATTACCCCGCGCAGCCGGCCGCAGATGGCTACCGTGCACCCGGGCATTTTCACGGAACGCCCCCACGACAAAACTGCTATGGGTCGCATCATCTATCCGGATGTGAAAGTTGAAGCGGACGAGCGCGTTCAAATTGTCCGGACCAAGCCCGAACCGGAGCACCGGGGTGAATTGGAGGATGCGCCTCTCGTGGTTGTCGGGGGGAGAGGCATGGGTTCGAGGGAGAATTTCCAACTGCTCTTCGAACTGGCTCGACGCCTTGGGGGAGAGGTGGGAGCGACGAGGCCTGCGGTGATGGCGGGCTGGGCCGAAGAAGAGCGCCTACTGGGGCAGACAGGAAAAAACGTGAAGCCGAGGCTCCTCATCACCGTGGGAACTTCAGGGGCGCTCCAGTACACGACGGGGATTCAGGGCGCCGAGACCATCATTGCCGTGAATCGCGACCCCAATGCCCCGATTTTCAAAATGTGCGATCTCGGGCTTGTCGGAGACGGGCGAGCCGTCGTTGCCCTTTTGCTGGAAACACTGGGCAAGCGGCTTTAGGGGGGTGTTTGTGAACTTCAGGCAAAGCCTTATCAGTGCGTATCACAATTATCTGGTCAACTCTATCCTGACCCCCGGCTTTCTTTTGGGACGATATGATGCCGGGGACGACTTCTGGCTGCTGGCCGATGTGCTTTTGCCCGGAGAAAAGGCGCCCTTCCTTTCCGGGCGCTTTTATGACGCAGCAGGGAATTTTCTCCTGCATTTGCGAGGCAACAAGATTGTTGAAAACCCCGCCGGGTGCACGGCCAGGTCTTCAGGGGAAGACTTCAGCCTCCTGTACCCCTCAGGGGAAGTGCTCCTGGCCCTCCAAACGGAGGTTTTTGCGAACGGCTGTTTGACTCGATTCCAGGGAAAGCTTTACGACAAGGGGGGAAGGTTGAGGATGGAGCCCTCCTTCGAAAGCGCCAAAGTCTTTGGTGACGCTCACTGGGCCCTTGATACCCCATTACGGTTTCATGAGAAAACCGGCAAGGAAAAGATTTATGAAGGGCAATACTCGGTATGATCCCTTACGGGGTTTCATGGCCGGATTTTCCGCTTGACAGAAGAGAAAAGCGTGATCTATAAGCAACGCTTGTATGTTTTTAAGGCCTCGTGCAAGGCAGGTGAAATTCTTTAATCTCAAGAATGATAAGGCTTGGATCGAGGATCTGGCCCTGCTCAGCCAAGTCGGGCTGACGATGGCAGGTTCAATTCTTTTGTGTTTTGCCGTGGGCTTCTATCTTGACAAATGGCTTGGAACCAAAGGTCTGTTTATTACCGTCTTTATTTTGCTGGGGATTGCAGGAGGAGGGTACACCGCCTACAGGCAGATCGCCGGCGTAATCAAAACCGACGGGAAAAGAAAAGGGCAGGATGGCGATACAACACGATGAAGTCAAGGAACTCCAGAAGCGAGTGTGCTCCTGGGCCTTGAGCGGGACTCTTGTTTTTGCCGTCCTTTTTCTGATTCTCGGTGAAAAGGCGGTGGCCAAGGGTTTGGTTCTCGGGACGTGCTTCAGCATCGTCAACTTCGTGCTTCTGGGAAAAGCCATCCCCATGATGCTCGGGCGATCGCGGAGAAAAGCCAGGGCCATAGGCTTCGGTTCTATGCTGGCGCGGTACGGCGTTCTGGCGATCCCGCTCGTGATAGCGGTTCAATCAGCTTCCTTTGATCTGGTTGCCGTGATTATCGGCATTTTTGCCGTTCAGATCATGATCCTGCTGGACCATCTTGTGCTCCGGCGGCTCCAGAAAAGTGTGAATGGAACGACAGCGGGGCAATGAAATGAAAAAACCGATCAGGATGGATGTATGGACGACCTAACTGCAATACCGCAATTTGTCATTCGATTGTTTGGCGTGGATCTGGTTTTCAACACGGAGACGATTTTCATGACCTGGATCGTCATGGCCTCCCTGATTCTCTTCGGCTTCGCGGCGACCAGGAAACTGAGCTTCATGCCCAACCCTCTTCAGGTTGTAGGGGAATTGTTCGTGAAGGCTTTTTACGGGCTCACCAGGGATGCGCTGGACGACCAGATGGCAAAGACCTATTTCCCGCTTGTGTGCGGTCTTTTCATGTTTCTTCTTTTGAGCAATTGGCTGGGCATCATTCCTAAGCTTTCCGAACCGACCAAGGATCTCAACACAACCCTTGGTTTCGGCATCATGGGTTTTTTTATCGCCCATTACGCCGGGATCAAAAAGAAGGGCATTAAGAAGTACCTCGGAGAATATTTCCAGCCGATTTTTTTCATGGCCCCTTTGAACGTGATCGGCGAATTCGCAAAAGTCATATCCATCTCCTTTCGCCTTTACGGAAACATTCTTGGCGGGTCCATCATTATCCTGATTGTCTCTTACCTGGTTTACGGCCTGGTGCTTCCACCCTTCCTGATGTGCTTTTTCGGATTTTTCGTGGGAACCATCCAGGCTTTTGTTTTTACCATGCTCACGTTGGTTTATATTTCGGTGCAGGTTAAATAGTTATGGATTTTGACATTCAGACAATGGTGAAGATGGCCTCTTACATCGGCGCCGGCTTCTGCATAGGCTTGGGGGCCATAGGTGCGGCGCTGGGTGAGGGATATACGGCCGGAATGGCAAACCAGGGCATCTCGGAAAACCCTTCCAGGTCGGGCGACATCATCAAGAACATGCTCGTGGGCCAGGCAGTGGCCGAGTCCGCAGGGATCTTCGCCCTGGTCGTTGCGATTCTGCTGATCTTTATGAAATTCCCCATGGTCAGTTTGTTGAAGGCCGCTGCGCTGCTGGGAGCCGGCCTGTCCATGGGCGCAGGGGCCATTGGGTCCGGCATAGGGTCAGGATACCCCGGAGGGGGGGCGTGCCTGGGCATATCAAGACAGCCGGCTATGTCGGGCCGTTTGACCACCAACATGCTCATCGGGTCGGCTGTCTGCCAGACGCCGGCTATCTTCTCCTTGGTTGTGGCCATGATGCTTCTTTTCCTCGATTTTGGGAAAGCCGCTGTTTCTCCGACCTGGGCCGCTTTGCTGGGTGGAGGCATTTGCATGGGGTTCGGCGCCATCGGTTCCGGCATCGGGTCGGGATTCCCGGGAGGGGAAGCCTGCCTGGGTATCGCAAAGCAGCCCGCTGTTTCAAGCCGCCTGACCACCAACATGCTCATCGGGTCGGCCGTGTGCCAGACGCCGGCCATTTTTTCCATGGTTGTTGCGCTGATGCTGCTTTTTCTTAATTTCGGGAATGCCCCTGCCTCTCCGACCTGGGCCGCCTTGCTTGGCGCAGGCATCGCCACGGGTGTGGCAGCCATTGGATCAGGGATGGGAGGCGGCATGGCTGCAGGAGCCAGTTGCGAAGGAATTGCCAGGAATCCGGAAACCTTCGGCCAGGTGACCACAACCATGCTTGTGGGACAGGCTGTTGCACAGACGCCGTCCATTCTTGGGCTCCTGGTCAGCTTTATCTTGATTTTTAAAGTTTTTCCTGAAGCCGTGACCCTCGCAGCGCCCATGGCGCTTCTCGGAGCAGGCATCTGCACCGGTTTCGGAGGCATCGGCCCGGGAATAGGAAACGGGATGACCGCTGAGGGCGCGGTGACGTGGGTTGCGAGGAACGTAGGGAGTACGGGAGTGCTCATGAGAACCATGCTGGTCGGCCAGGCCGTGTCGCAGTCAACGGCCATTTATGCTATGGTCATCAGCCTGGTGCTTATTTTCGTGGTTTGATGGGTAATGGAACGTTTACGAGGCGTTATTTGCAGGCTGCACTGAATCCGTTGTTCCAGTACCCCGAAATTCCAACGGTAAGCAAAGCGAACTAACTTTTATTTTGCAGGAGGGACATATGGCTATTGAAGGTGTGGATCTAATCAAAGCAGCGGCATTTATCGGTGCGGGTCTGGCCATGGGTTTCGGCGCCATAGGGCCCGGTGTCGGCGAAGGTTTCGCAGCAGGCAAAGCATGCGAAGCGATAGGAAGAAATCCCGAAGAAGCCGGACTTCTGACCAGAACCATGCTGGTGGGCCAGGCGGTTTCGGAGTCCACGGGAATTTATTCTCTGGTCATCGCGCTTCTGCTTCTTTTCGTGGTGTAACCAAATCTTGCGGGATCCGACCTATGGTAAGCATTAATGCAACACTGGTTTTTCAGGTGGTTCAGCTTCTGGTGCTGATTTTTATCTTAAACCGCATCATGTTTCGGCCCATCCTGAAGTTGACCACGGAGCGGGATTCCTTCCTTGAAAAAAGCAAAGTCGACATGAGGAATATGGAAAGCGAAGTGGAGCGGCTGAGAGGAGTTTTTCTATCCAAGGAATCGGATGCAAGGAAAAGAGCCTCCAGAGAAGGTTTGGATCTCAAGAATGCGGCAATGACAGAAGTGGAAAGAATCCTGGAGGAATCCTCCAAGTCCGCTGCAGGCATCCGCTCGGAGGCCGAGCAAGCGGCGCGAGCGCAAATCGAGACCACAAAACCTTTGCTTGCCGGCGAAGCCGAAATCCTTGCTGACGACATCGTGGGTCGAATAATCGGAAGGAGGCTTGGGGCTTGAAAGGCAATCATCGTCGACCGGTTTTCTTCATTCTGTTGATCTGCTGCATAGGAGGGATCCTCCTGCTCGACGGCTCTCTTGCGTATGCCCAGGAAGGGAGCGCTTCCTGGCGCAGAGTGTGGAACAACATCATGCTTTTTTTCAATTTCGGCATCCTGGTTTTCGTTTTCGTGAAATACGCCAGGAAACCCTTGGTGAACTTTCTCAGAAACATGTGCCGGAAAATCGAGGAAACCCTGAACACGGCCGGCCATCAGCTTCGGGAAGCAGAGGCAAGGCTCGATGCGGAAAAGGCCAAGCTGGAAGCCATAGAGGAGCACCTGGAAGCTATTCAGAGCAGAATTCTTCAGATTGCGCGGGCCGAAAAAGAGGGCATCATTCAGCACGGAAAGCTCTCGGCTGAAAGAATGATCGAGAATGCGGGATCCTATGCCAATTACAGGATCAACATGGCGCGAAAAGCCCTTTCCGATGAACTGGTGGAAATGGCTGTCGCCGTGGCCAAAGAGAGGCTTGCCAAAGGAGTCTCCGAACAGGACGACGATCGGCTGATCGAAAACTTTCTTTCAGGGCTGGAAGCCTCCAAAAAGCACTACAGCTCGGCCCTGGGGTAAGAGGCTTTACCTGCGCTATCCTTTTTGTCCAATTCGCTACTCTTATCTTTTGAAATCATCGGTTTTCATGAGAAGGCATTAGATCAGCCGGATCAGGAAAAGGACAACGCTCCGTCGGACCGATCTTGACAGCTTGAGATCAATCAAGAAAAAAGGGAACATTTGAAACTTGGTTTTTCGCCGGCATGGGTCGGCCGAAGAGGAGACTTATCCCTGTATGCGTTTTCCAGAGGTGAGACGGCTGTTTTTTTCCGGACCACCCAAAAAAAAGGAGGGAAGGTGAGATGAAAAAGCATTTCGGCGTAGTTGGTCTTTTGGTCCCCGTATTGGCATTGTGCAGCTTTCTCACAGGCGGCGCCTATGGAGCAGATCCTATAGTCATAGGCGTCCCCACGAGCACGGGCTTCCTCGAAGGGAAAGAGGGTCTGGCCATTGTTCAGATGGCGGTTGAAGAAATTAATGCCAAGGGTGGGGTGAAGGTTGGTTCCGAAACAAGAAAGTTTGCAGTGGAGTCGATCGATATTCGAGATGCAGCGCCTGGAGTACCGGTTCCTGAGGCTCTGCTGGGCCTTGAAAAAATCATCCTTGAAAAAAAACCTGCCGCACTTGTCATCGGACCATTTCGATCGGAAGCGCTTTTGGCGGGGATGGACATCATCGCAAAGTACAAGGTCCCCATGATCGGCACGATCGCCATGACCCCTGCATCCGAAGAAAAAATCAAGGGCGACCCCGAGAAGTATAAGTATATCTTCCGAACCTGTTTGAACGCCAAGTACCTCGTGACGTACCTTGTGGGGATCATGGCTTTTGTAAACCAGGAGTTCGGCTTTGACAAGGTGTACATCATGAACCAGGATGTGGCATGGGCCAGGGCCACAGCGGATCTCATCACAAAGAACTACTTCGACCAAAAGGGATGGAAGGTGGTTGGTCACGAGGCCTATCCCACCGGCACATCGGATTTCTCCTCTGCTCTGATGAAAATACGCAGCGGCGGCGCTCAGGTCATCCTGCCGATCTTCGACATGCCCCAGAGCGGAATCCTTGTCAAACAGTGGAATTCCATGAGGGTCCCGGCTTTGCTTGCCGGCTTCATCTCGCCGCTTGCGGGCCCGGGAGCGTGGAAGACTTTTGATCAGAAGATCGGCGGGGCCGTGAACTGCAATTTCGAACTCGGAAGCGCCGTTGCTTCCCAGAAAGTGCCAAAATCCGTAAATTTTTATGCTGCCTACGAGAAAAAGTACGGCAAACCCATGGAAGCGGGTCATGGTCCCGCACCCACCTATGAATCCGTGTACATCCTGGCAGAGGCTATCGAAAGAGCCGGGAGCCTTGATCCGGATGCCATTGCGGCGGAGATCAAGAAGACGGATCGCATCGGGGTGATGGGACGGATCCGGTTTGACGAAGGACACCAGGCGGTTTTCGGCATGGACCCCAACGAAGCCGCGGTGGCGTGCGTTTTTCAGTGGACCGAACAGGGAGATCGCATCAACGTGTATCCTGAATCCATCGCTGAGGGAAAGATCACGCTCCCAGAGGGTTTGAAGTCGGCAAAATGAGATTTCAAGACTGAGAAGAAAAGAGAGCGCCCCGTTCGTGTTTGCCGGCACCGTCATCTATGCGCTGATCAACAGCGTGATTCTCCTGCTCATGGCCATCGGGTTCAACCTGACATTCGGCATCAGCGGGGTGTCCAACTTCGCTTACGGAGCCCTCTACATCCTGGCGGCCTTCGCTACCTGGATGCTCATGAATTTTCTTGGGCTCCCTTATCTTGCCTCAGCCGTCCTGTCTATCCTGTTTACGGCTTTCGTGGGCGCCCTCATGTACCGTCTCATCATCATCCGAGTCCGCGGCCAGGTCCTTTCCGAGGTGATCGCGACTTTCGGCATCGGCCTGGCCATCCTTGAATTTTTCCGGTATCTTGGTTTTGTGGGGATCGAATACAGCCTTCCGGTGTTTGTCGACCGCAGTTTCCTGATCGCAGGGACCTACGTGGACATGCAGCGGATCCTCATTGTTCTTTCCAGCGTCGTTCTTATTGGACTCTTGTGGCTTTTCATTCATCACACCTCCGTGGGGTTGGCCTTTCGAGGGATTGCGCAGGATGAAAGAACGGCCCTGACCTTTGGGATAGATTCGGACTACATTGCCATGCTCAGTGTTGCCATTGGGGCAGGGCTTGCTGCCATCGCGGCGACCATCATCGTTCCCTTGGGCACGATTTCCATAGAAAAGGGGTACGATGTCCTTCTCAACGCTCTTGCGGTGTGTATTATCGGCGGGTTGGGCAGTACGGGGGGAGTCGTGATCGCCAGCCTGTTTGTAGGATTCGCCCAGCGATTTACAGACACCTACATCGGCTCTCACTGGACGATGATCGTCAGTCTGGTTGCGATTCTCCTGGTTCTGGTCATTAAGCCTTCCGGACTTTACGGAAAGCAAAAGGAGCTGGAGGAGAGGATTTAATCGCACATTTGTCTCACACAGAGCACACAAAGATCGCAGAGAATAGAAGCACAAGTAACAAGTGACGAGTAACGAGCGACAGGAAAGAATAACCCGTTACTTGTCAGCAAAGCGGGCGTGAGAGATGCAGAAGCGAAAAGAAAGAATCGATCGGGGAATCAAGGTCAGGTCGGAGGATATTTTCGCCCTGGCCTCCTGGAGGGAAATGCTCTATCTCTCAGGGCCCAGGCTGCTTCCCATCATTGCTTTCGCCTTGCTGCCCCTTTTCCTGGGCACTTACTGGCAAAGGGTTCTTCTTTCCGTCGCCGTGTTCGGGCTTCTGGCTATAAGCTGGGACATTCTGGCCCAAAGCGGCATGGTTTCCCTGGGTCAGGCGCTTTTCTTCGGTATGGGCGCCTATTGTTCAGGAGTGATGAACCATTACTGGAATCTTCCTCCTCTTGTGACAATTCCGGCTGCAGCCCTCCTTGGCGGAATCATTTGCACGGTTCTTCTTCTGCCGGTCTTGAGACTTCGCGGCATTTATTTCGCCATGGTGACGCTCATCGTTCCCCTCATGCTCGTGCGGATTGTTGAAGCGACAAAGGCCTTTGGCGGAACGGAGGGACTGAGCGGGCTAACTCCCCTGCCTTCCCACTGGATCGAGATCTACGTGAGCCTTGCGGCACTTCTCGCCGCCCTTTTCGGGTTCAGACGGATCATGTCTTCGGATTACGGCCTGGTCTTAAAAGGCATCAATGACAATGATCGATCGGTCATGAACGCAGGCATCAACATTTACTGGTTCAAGGCTCAGGCCCTTTTCCTCAGCAGCGCCGTCGGCGCTTTTGCCGGCGCCCTCATGACCCATGTCTACATGTTTGTGGGGATGCCCGTGTTCGCCCTGGACTATTCCATCCTGCCGATTGCCGCGGTTGTGGTTGGAGGCCACGGATCCCTTGCAGGCGCCACACTGGGCGCCTTCATCCTGGTGCCTCTTTCCGAAGCGCTGAGAGCTCTGGGCGGTTTGAGGATCGTTTTTTACGGCCTGTTTCTCGTTGTTTTTATCGTGGCTCTTCCCGAGGGCATCTTTCACTTCATAACGAGAAAATTTCACCAATTCGAAAGATGGGTTGAGGTGGAAAAATGAGTTCCGCCCCTCTGTTGCAGGTCGTTGAGCTTTCAAAAGCCTTTGGGGGTGTTCAGGCGGTGAGCCGTGTCAGTTTTGACCTTCCCAAGGGTGAACTGCTTGGCATCATCGGACCCAACGGCTCGGGGAAAACGACTACCGTGAATCTGATTACGGGCTTCGTGAAGGCGACCTCGGGAAAGGTGTTTTACAAAGGGCGTGAGATCACCAATCTGGCCCCTTACAAGATTGTCCGTCTCGGAGTTGCAAGGACCTTTCAAATGGTCAAGCCCTTTTATCAGTTGCCCGCATTCAAGAACATGATCGTGCCTCTTTACTCCCCGAGGGTCAAAGGTTTTGCAGGAGGAAAATATGGGGACAGGAACGCCGTCGCCCTTGACCTGCTTGAGGAAGTGGGATTTGAAAGAGACTCTCAGGTTGCGTACAAGGTGGCGAGCGCCTTGCCGCAAGGGTATTTGAAAAGGCTGGAACTGGCCAAAGCAATCGCGCTGCAGCCTGAGCTTATGATCCTGGATGAGCTGTTTTCAGGACTCAGTCTTGCCGAAGTGGCCAGCATTGTTCCGATCATCGAAAAGCTCCTGCTTGAAGGAAAGACCATTATCATGATTGAGCACCGGCTCAAGGAGCTTTTCAGGATTGCGAGCCGCATTGTTGTGCTCAACTATGGGAGAATCATCGCCGATGGGCCGTCCAAAGAAGTGATGGAGAACGAAGATGTCAAAAAAGCGTACCTCGGCTCGGAAGAATAAGAAGGACTTGGGTGAGAACGGATAAAACGATGCTTGACGTTCAAAATCTCATGGTTTTTTTTGAGAATGCTCTGGCTCTCAACGACTTCAGCATGAATGTGGGAGAGGGCGAGATCATAGGTGTGATCGGTTCAAACAGCGCGGGAAAGACAACCCTCATGAACGCCCTTTCCGGCCTCATCATCGACATGGCGATAAAGGAAAAAAGGAAAGGGGGTGAACGGATCACCGTTTACGGGAAGATCCTTTACAAGGGCGATGACATTGCGGAGACAAAACCGAGCGAGAGAGTCAGAAGAGGGATTGTGCTTTCCAGGGAGCGACACCCGGTGTTTCCTGAGAGCAGCGTGGTGGAGAACCTTAAAATCGCCGGCTACTTGAGGACCAAAGGAGAGATTCGGCAAGGGATGGATTTTGCTTTCAAACTTTTTCCTGTCCTGGTCCACTTGAAATCTCGAAAAGCGGGGTTTCTGAGCGGAGGGGAGCAGCAGATGCTGGCGATCGGGATGAGCCTGATTGCCAAACCCGAGCTTTTGCTGCTTGATGAGCCGCTTCTGGGCCTGAGCCCCATGATGCAGAAGACCCTGATGGATGCGATCTGCAATCTGAAGAAAGACTCCAACATCACCGTTCTCATGACAGAGCAGTTTGCAAGGCCGGTGCTTCCCGTTATCAACAGAGGGTACGTTATTGAGAACGGCATGCTTACCCTGGCAGGCACCGGGAGGGAACTCATGGAGAATCCCGAAATCAAAGCAGCCTATTTCGGGGTTTAGGAAGAGGGCCTGCGGATAAGAATCGACGTGCTCATGAAGATGAACGACGAGAGCAACATCTATGCAGTTTTTGAAGCGACGGCCGAGAGGCGGAGACAGCACACGGCAATTATCTACCTTGGAACCAGGTACTCCTATCTTAAGGTCAAGGAACTGGCGGAGCGCTTTGCTGCAGCGCTTGTGGACCTCGGCGTGACCGGGGGGCAACGGGTTGTCCTTTACATTCCCAACACTGTGCAATGGGTGGTCACATGGCTGGGAATACAACGTGCCGGCGCCGTGCCTGTTCCCATCACTCCCATCTACACACCCTACGACCTGCGCTACATCGCGAATGACAGCGAAGCAGAGGCGGTCGTGTGCGCGGACACCAACTTCGGGTATGTGAAGCGGGTTCTGCCCGAGACCAAGCTCAAGAACGTCATTGTCACGCGTATGGCCGACCTGCTGCCGTGGTGGAAACGTTGTTTCGGCGCTCTTTTCGATATCATCCCCAAAGGCAAGATCGCACTGGAAGAGCAAACCTATTCCCTGAGGGCGCTTCTTTCCAAACATAAAGGCGATGAGAAAAGACTCCCGCCATTGGAGAGGAACGGCCGGGCCCGGGCTGAGATACTTTACACAGGGGGTACCACCAAGTTCCCCAAAGGCGTCCCTTACACCCACGGCCTTTTCCTTGTCTCCATGGCCGAACAGATCGCCGTGAGCGAACCTCTTGTGCCTGTGGAGGAGAATGTCATTTTTGGGAACGCCCCGCTCTTTCACATCCTCGGCCAGACATGCAGCCTCGCCACACTGCTTGTGGGCGGCACCCTTATGCTCCAGCCCAAGGTAAACATTGACGCCACCTTAGAAGGGATCGAGCGGTTCAAGGCCACTTCCATGATCGGCGTGCCCACGCTTTACAGGATGATGCTGGAGCATGACCGGATAGACCAGTATGACTTGAGCTCCGTAGTTTACTGGTACAGCGCCGGGGATGTTCTTCCCGTGGAGGTTGGAAAACGGTGGCGGGAGAAGTTCGGGAAGACGATCTATCAAGGTTATGGCGCAACCGAGACCTGTGGGGGGGTGGCCATGTGCCCCGCAAATATCGACAATCCGCCGAAGAGCGTCGGACGGGTGGTCCCGAGCAAAAGAGTCAAGCTGGTGGATTCCCAAACCCTGAAACTGGTGAAACCGGGTGAACCGGGAGAACTGCTGGTTCATTCCGATCTCATGGTCACAAGTTATCTGAATAAACCCGAAGAGACAGCCGCATCCTTTGTCGATATCGATGGGCGGACTTACTACCGCACCGCCGACGTCATGTCTGTGGACGCGGATGGGAATCTGTTTTTCGTCGACCGGACCGTGGACACGATAAAACATAAAGGATACAGGATCTCAGCTTCTGAAATCGAGGCGGTGCTTCAAGAACATCCCGCCGTGATCGGGTCTTGTGTTGTAGGCATTCCCGACGAAAAGGTGGGGGAGCGGATCAAAGCGTACGTGGTGCTCAAAGCCGATATCAAGGGCATCACGGGGTATGATCTCATCAAGTGGTGCCGCAAGCAGCTTGTCTCCTACAAGGTACCCCAATACATCGAATTCAGGGACATGCTTCCGAAATCAAAAGTGGGGAAGCTCCTCCGGCGTGAGATCCGTGATGAGGAAAAGCGCAGGGCTGAAGGGTAGGGGTAAGCCCCCTCACTTAGGTTCTGTGGATTTGATCTCATCCTGGTTGCCGACCCGGCAACTCGGCCTGAGTCACGTGGATATGCCGAATTTGGGCAGGATGACTGCCTGAAGAAGCACCCATATCGCTACGATCGCAACAAACCACAAAATTGTCATAGAGTTACTCCTCATAATCGTCCACTGAACGTGTGTCCTCCCTAAGCATTGTCCCGGGAAACCATCGCAGCGCACGGCTGGGGAAGGTCACCCTCAGGAAAATCCCCCGTGAGGGGCGCACGAATTGGATCCGCTTGCGTTGTCCCCGGCGGAGGAACTGCACGAAAACGATGACATCAGCTTGCAGGGATTGTCGGCGCCGCAAGAGGGGCAAAGGATGCCCTCCTCCTTGTCGGAGGGAAAGCAAAGTTGCTCAAAAACCAGCCCGCATTTGCTGCACTGAAACTCATAAATAGGCATAAGCCGATTGCCTCCACGCTATACAAAGACATCCGCGTCATTCAAGAAAGCCGGCACAGAGCCCCCTTCTCAAGGGATTCCGGCCCTGAGCGTCTTTCTCTGAGAAATATCTATAGGCCTCAGAGCCGGCGGCCAGGAATTCGGGTTCTAACGATATACTATAAGGCGGCCGCTTACAATTTCAAGACGGTCGACTATTTCAGAAGACGGGGCAGAAACAGACTCAACCCGGGCCAGTAGGTAATCAACACAAGTGTGAGGAGCAGAAGCATGAGAAAGGGAAGGGTTGCCTTGTACAAGGTCACAATGGGTCTTTCAAACCTCGAGCTGGCGATGAAAAGGTTGAGGCCCACGGGCGGTGTGTTGTAGCCGATCCCGAGGTTCGCAAGAAAAATCACTCCGAGATGAACGGGATCCACTTGAAATTTCTCGGCTATGGGAATGATGAGGGGAACCACGACGAGGATGGCGCTGAAAATGTCCATCATGCATCCCACCACAAGGAGAAAGAGGTTGAGCATGAGAAGGAAACCGATTTTGCTCTGAACGATTCCTTCCATGAACTCGAGGATTCTCATGGGAACAAAAGCGTCCACCAGGTAGTTGGTCAGGCCGAGAGCGGCCCCCAGGACGATCATGATAGCTCCCACCATTTTCATGCTTTCTATCATGATGCGAGGAATGTCGGCAGTGATGCTCAGTTCCCGAAACACGAGCGTTTTGACCAGAAGGACGTAAACCACAGTCAGGACCGCGGTCTCCGTAGCTGTCGCAAAGCCGCTGTAAATGGCGCCCAGGATGAGGAAGGGCACGGGAAGTTCCCATGACGCCTCTTTGAGGGCTTTCAGGAATTCGGAGAATGAAAAAGCGGGCCTTTCCAGTTTCCACTTCTTTCCCATGAAAACTGAGAAGAGGCAAAGAACTCCCACCATCAACGCTCCCGGCAGAAGCCCTGCCATGAACAGCCTCTCGATGCTTACGCCGGATACATAACCGTAGAGGATGAGTGGGAGGCTCGGCGGGAAATGAAGGCCCAGACTTCCTGAGGCGGTCATCAGCCCGAGAGAGAAGTCCTCCCTGTATTTTTCAGAGATGAGGGCCGGGAAAAGAAGCCCCCCCAGAGCGATGATGGTCACGCCCGTCGCTCCTGTGACGGCCGTGAAAAAAGCGCAGGAAACGAGAGCTACGACACCCAGCCCTCCGGGGATCCAGCCGAAAAGACTCCTCGAAAAGCGCACCAACCGTGCCGAGGTCGCCCCCTCTCCCAGGAGGTACCCGGCAAAGGTGAAGAGGGGCACGGCGAGAAGCACGGGTGCATTGGCAAGGCGGAAGATCTCAATGACGATGGCTGAAAAATCCACACCACCTTGGTAAAGCCCAAGCATGGCTGCCGCCATAATGCCTACGAAGACAGGCAGGCCGAAAAGGACGAGGCCGATGAGAAGAACCACCAGAAAAATCATTGTTTTCTCTTCCCGAGGAGCAAAAGCACTTGGGTGAATCCTCTGAAGAGGAATCGAAAGAGCATGAGGAAAAACCCGGCAGGCACGATGGTCTGGCCCATCCATGCGGGTATTCCCAGAAACAAGCGGCTCCCGAAAGACCACTCCATCCGGACATACCCAAGGGAAGCTTGGACCATCATCGCCGTTACGAAAACGCATGCGGCCGAAAGTATGATTTCCCGGTGGATCAGCCACCGGGAAGGCAACAGCTCGGACATCAGGTCTATCTTGATGTGTTTGTTTTCGGCCGTGAGCAAAGAGGCTCCCAGGAAGGTCACCCAGAGGACAAGAAGGCGAACAAGGGGTTCGGTCCAGTCCAGCCATCCCATGAGGGAGCCGGCCCATTGAAACCCGCCGTAGGTGCGAAACCCTCTGAGCACGATCTGAAGGAATGTGAGGGAAATCATGAGGGAGAGGAAAAGGATGAGAAGTCCTCCCTCCATGCGTCGGATGGCCCTGTCGATTCGCTCAAGATGTTTCATGCTACCGGCGCGCAGTTTCAAGGATGGTGTAGACGCGCTCCAGAACTTCCTTAGGGTAAACCTTTTCTTCAAGGGCCCGGGCCACTTGATCGTGGACTCTGTAGAAGTCTTTCAGATCCGCGTCATCGGGAATCGCCACGACTTGTATGCCCCTCTCTTCGAGCAGTTCGATGGACTCCCTGGTCTGCCGCCTGAGTTGCGTGGTGAGTTCGGACATGGCGCGACGGGATTCCTCCTTAAGAAGATTCAAGAGGTGCGGAGGCATTTTTTCGGTAAAGCTCTTTGCAATAAGGATCGCGCCGGTGGAATGGGCGAGGGGCAGTGAGGTCATGTTCTTGACATAGAGGTCCCACTGCAGAGCCATGGCGCCGAGTGGAGGGGCATAAACCGTATCGATCATCCCGGTGTTCAGTGCTGTCGTGACGTCTGTGACCGCGAGGGGAATGGGGGTGGTTTTCATGGCGGAAAAAGTTTCCCTGGCGATCGGGTCTCCTGACCATACCCAAATCTTGAGCCTTTCAAGGTCGCTCACCCTGCGAATGGGAGACCGGGAAAAAAGGTAAACATTTCCCACTTCCGCCCAGGCGGCCAGCTCAAATCCCCTGTCCAAGAATTGCCGGCTGAAAAAGTCTTCCATTTCCCGATGCACAAGGTCTACCTCCTGATCGTCCCTGAAAAGGAAAGGAAGGTCGAGGACCCTGACCATGGACAGGATCTGGCCGAAGCCGACGCCGGAAAAAGCTGCTCCGTGGATCTGGCCGATCCTGATCTTTCGCAAGACATCCAGTTCATCGCCGGCCACACCGCCCGCGTAGATTCTGAAACCGACCTGCCCCTCGGTTTTTTCCCTTATTGTTCGATCGAGTTCCCTCATACGGTTTATCCAGGAGGAACCTTCGGGGGCGACTGTGGCGAACTTGATCATGAAGGGCTCGACGCCCTGTGCCCACTTCGGGGCAGCCATGAAAAGAAGAAGTGCGAAAAAGAGGAACTTGCGCAAGATCTCTCTCCTACATAAAGAAATCTTCAAGTTGCCGCTTCAGGGCTTCGGCGCGCTCCTGCATCACCCGGTTGATGAGACAGGCGTCTTTCAATTCTTCTGGATCGCCT